>JBFIIN010000230.1:0-6069 GCA_041601225.1 Oceanococcus sp. | reverse complement strand
CTGGCGCCGGTGGAAGATGTGGGTTTTGCATTTGCGATCAACGAAACCGATGGTTATTCGTCGCGAGAGTATCTGGATACCTACTTCGACGAAGCCAAGCAACGTGTGCTGGCTCATGCCGATGTCAACCACATATTTACCTTCGCCTCGAATCAGGGGGGCAATACCAATACCGGCTTCCTGGGCGTGATCCTGTCGCCCTGGAGTCAGCGCGATAAAACCACGGCTGATGTCGCTGGGGACCTGACTCCGGAACTGGGCAAGATCGCCGGGCTGCGCAGTTTTGTGATTACGCCGCCGGCTTTACCGACCCCAGGGCAAGGCTATGCCGTAGAGTTTGTGCTCAAGGCTGCCGCGGAACCCCAGGCTTTGTTTGAGATCGGCAATGAGATCATCGGGCAGGCCATGGCGAGCAAGAAATTTATTTTTCTCGCGCCGCGGCTGCGCATAGACCGGCCGGAGGCCGTCATAGAAATTGATCGCGACAAGGCAGCCCTGCTCGGGATCGATATGGGTCAGCTGTCAGCCGATCTATCCGCCTTGCTGTCGCCCGGAGAAATCAGTCGTTTCGCCTATAGCGGCCAGTCCTACAAGGTGATTCCCCAGGTGCAGCGCCTGGCGCGACTCAATCCCGAGCAGCTGGGCGACTTCTACACGCGGACGGCCAGCGGCGGCTTGGCGCCGTTGTCCACCGTGGTCAAGATTGCCGAGCGGACCGTGCCGCGCAGCATCGATCACGCCCAGCAACTCACGTCCAATATCATCATCGGCCAGCCGCGACCCAGTGTGTCGCAGGGCGAGGCGCTAGACACCCTGGAACGAATCGCGCGCGGCGTCATGCCGGCTGGCTTCCAGATTGATTACGCGGGGGCTTCACGGCAGTTCCGGCAGGAGGGGCAGGCTATGCTGATTGCTTTCGCCTTCGCGCTGGTGATTATTTACCTGGTGCTCGCGGCGCAGTTTGAGTCTTTCCTTGATCCGCTGATCATGTTGGTGACCGTGCCCATGTCCATCTGTGGAGCCTTGCTGTTTCTTAATATTTTTGGCTTGACCAATGGCAGCGGTCTGACCGCATTGCCCGGGATGACTCTCAATATCTATACCCAGGTCGGGCTGTTGACCTTGGTCGGCGTGATCACCAAGCACGGTATCTTGATCGTCGAGTTCGCCAATAAGCTGCAGTTGCAGGGCTTGCCGAAGCGCGAAGCCATCGAGGAAGCCGCTTCGATACGCATGCGCCCCGTGCTGATGACCACAGCGGCGCTGGTGGTGGCCATGGTTCCGCTGCTGTTGGCCAGCGGGCCCGGGGCCGCGGCACGCTTCTCCATGGGCCTGGTCATTGCCGCGGGGATGACCATCGGCACCTTGTTCACGCTCTATGTGGTACCCGCGGCTTACCTGTATATCGGCCGGGATTATTCGCAGTCCGCGGCTGCGGCGCCGGAATCTGCGCCCGCCTGACGCCGGTATGGCGATGCCCCGGCGGGGGAATTGCCAGCGGGGCCTAAGCCCCTTCCGGACCGGCTGCAGGGGGTGACTTGATGAAGTATTCGCTCATCATCACGGTGGTGATGTGGAAGAACGGCAGCATCAGCACTACGGACTTCAACATGGTGCTGATATTGACCACCAGCTGCCAAATGTTCCTGGCGCCGTAAAACAGGTAGGGATTGGTGACATGCTCGCCCGAGGGCCAGTCTTCCTCGACGATGCCGTCGTACTCCGGCGTGTCCTCGGTCAAGCGTTCTTCGATGAGATTGCGGACATAACGGGTTCGTGGCTGCATGGCTTCGGACATCGGCGACTGCCAGCCGAACCAGCGCTGCATCCATTTCGCGTGCGGAACGCGCGCCGGTCGCTTGATCAGGGTGACGGCCAGGATTCCGGGACTGCGCTCACCATCAGGCCAGTCACGGGGCTCGGCGTGCGGGTTTTCGCCGTAGTCGGTATACAGCCACTCATCGACGCGGTAGCCGGCAAAGCGAAAGCCGGCGTCGCTGAGCAGGGTCTGAAAGGTCTCGGCCTGAGCCGGTGATTCCGACCAGACATTCACCTGGGCGACAAAGGGTTTCGGCAGCCAGGGCCAGCGTGGCGCGGGCGAGGGCACGCAGGCCTGATCGTCATCGATGTTGATTTGCAGCCCCGTGGCGCCTGCGGCCAGGAGTTTCGGGGCAAGCTCCTGCAGGAGCACACGGCGGCGACTGGACGGGTCCATGGGGCCCAGCGGCCAGAGCAGATAAATGAGCTTGTTCATGTGCGGCGCTCCAGGAATTCGCGGGCGACCGGAATCAGCGGCGGAATGCCATTGCTGCGCTGGTAGCGCGGTTCGTATCCCAGCTGCTGGCGCGCCTTGTCAATGCGAAAGCTGGACGATTCGGTGAGGTTGCGCACGCCGCGTTTGGTCAGGGTCGGTTCCGGTCCGCCGAGGTAATGCGCCCATTCCATGGCCGAGCCCACCATTTTCATCATCCCGGCGGGGAGGCGTTTGCGCGGGAAGCTGTGACCCAAGCCTTCCACCAGAGGGCGAAACCAGTCCAGGCCGTTGACTGGCTCGGCATCGGTAATGAAATAGGCCTGACCACCCACCGTGTCGGGATTGCGGATGAGGCCCCGTGCCGCAAGCAGCTGGGCGTCGACGATGTTTTCCACATGGCTGTTATCCATAGTGGCGCTGCCGTCGCCGATCAATACGCTGAAATTTCCGGCCCGGAGCTGGGTCAAAAATTCCTTGATCATCATGGATCTGGTGTCCGGCCCCCAGATTCCACCCGGGCGCAGAGCGCAGCAGCGCAAGCCGCCCGCGGTGTCCGCCGCAAGCACGGCACGCTCCGCGGCGATCTTGGTCTGGGTGTAGAGATCCTTGGGTTGCTCGACATAGGGCACTGCTTCGTCGCAGTCGTTCAGCACACCATCCAGCACTACATTGAAGGAGCTGGTATGAATCAGCGCCCTGACTCCGGCGGCGCTGCCCGCGCGCAGCAGATTCTCGGTGCCGGTGACATTGACGCCATACACCAGCTCGCGCTCGGCGGGCTTGTAGACCGAGAGCAGGTTGATGATGGCCGCGGTGTGAAAGATGGTATCGATGTCCCGGCAAGCGGCGTTCACCTGGGCCGGGTCGCGCAGATCGCCGATTTGTACCTCGATATCCTTGCTATCCGCGGGCGCGACCAGATCCAGACTGCGCACCTGGCAGCCTGCGGCCCGCAGGCGCTGGCTCAGTGCGGAACCGACATAGCCGGCCCCGCCAGTCACCAGGCAGCGCGGGCCAATATCCGCGGCATTGAAGCGCGGTGGCGTCGGGGTGCTCATCGCGGGTCTCCGGCCGCGTAGATGCCGTCGGTGGCGCCGCTGAAAAACCGGGTACGCTGGGCGCGCGTCATCAGCGCGGTGATCGCATAGACCAGACGGTTTATGCGGCCGGTGATATGCACGGGGCCGCGTCCGAGTGCGGCCAGACCTTCGCGGGCCACCGCGGCTGGCAGCATGGGCAGGGCCTTGGCCTGCTTGGCTTCGGGAGTGGTCGCTTGAAATGCCGGGGTCAGGGTGGCGCCAGCTACGACGGCCAGGACATCCACACCTTTGGGCCTGAGCGAAATCCACAGGCTTTGCGCCAGGCTGGTATCGAAGGCCTTGGTGGCCGCATAGGTGCTGATCCGCGCTGCACCCTGGAATCCGGCCATGCTGGACATCAGAATAATCCCGCCTTTGCCGCGCTGTGCCAGCCGCGGTGCAACCCGCTGCGCCAGGGTCAGTGGCGCACGGCAGTTCACGTCCAGCATCCGGTGGTGATCTTCCAGTGAAATGTCCAGGAATGGCTCGACCCGGGAATAGCAGGCGTTGCAAATCAGCAAGCCGATGTCCAGGTCCGCGGTGGCGGCATCAAATTTTTCGGCCAGATCGTCCGCGGCCAGATCCAGCGCAAATGGCCGGACCTCGACGCGATGGCGCCGCCGAAGCAGCGCCGCGTCGGTCTCCAGCGGCTGCGCGCGGCGCGCAATCGTGACCAGATTGAGGCCGCGCTCGGCCAGCAGATGCGCGTAGCTCTGGCCGATGCCTTCGGACGCGCCTGCGATCACGGCCCAGGGGCCATAGCGGTCATAAAATTCGGGAAAAAGAATCACGCGGTTTCCTAGTCTGGTATTTGTGCCACGCAGTAGCCTACGACAAGCCTTTGCACGGAGATTCACCAGTTTGGCTGAGTCGCCGGGGCAAATGCGAGCCCAGTTCTCTGCTGTAAATGGATACACTGGAATCTGTGGGAGAGGTGCATGCGCGGGTGGCGCGTTGTGCGCCGCGACCGGGGGGCGTAATGTGAAACATTGTGCCGACATGGGGTTGCCGAATACGGCAGCCCGGCTGCTTCCGCGGTGGTGATGGTTTTGTGACTGCCTGTGACCTAAGGCCAAAGTCTGGAGGCACAATGCTTGAAAAACATTCGGCTGCATTCGGATGAAGGTATGAGTCAGAAATCAGCAGGCAAGCGGCCCGCATCGCAGGACATGCAGGCATTTGCCTTGAATGCCACCCGCGAATTGCGCGAAACCATCAATCGGGCGGTGGGTGGGGTGTTCGCCGAGTTCGCCAAGGCGTTGCCCCTGACCTTGACCGAGGCGATACGCAAGATCGGCGGAGCGGCCGATGCACGCGCGCTTCAGGAATTGGCGCGCGACATTCCCAAGAAATCTGACGCCTGGAGCCGGTCGTTTATCGACCAGATCGCGCGGCAATTGATTCGCAGCGGCGCGGATGTTGATGATGAGGGTCCGGAGTCCAGTAACGCCCAGGCGATCAGCAGGGCCCAGGCCCTGCTGGTCGCCGAATCTCAGTATCACAAGCCGATTACGGAAATTGTGGCCCGGGTCAACTTGATTCGCTTGATGGTCGAGCTGCCCGTTCATGCCAAGGCATTGGCTCCAACGGGCTTGTATCGGGCGCTACAGGAAACGACCCAGGTGGTGGGCTGGCCAAGAAATCAGGAGAAGGCGCTGTTTGAGGCATTTGACAGCGTGTTCATACCCAAGCTTGACAAGATTTACACGCCCGTTCTGGCAACCCTGAAAAAGGTCGGTGCCGGGGCTTCAAGATTCGTCGCCGACATTGAGGCCGAGGAATCGGCGGACATTGAGGCCCCGTCGGCCCCTGAACCGCGCAGACCTGAAGAGCGCCTGCAGCCACCGAAAGATCAATCGGTCGTCGATGCCAAAACGTCCGGCATGCTGCGCGACCTGGCACTGAATGACGAAGGCGAAGGATATACCGACGGGCTGCTGGCCGCCGATTTGCTGGCACTGATGGATCATCGACCGCTGCCGGGCATTTCCCACGACAAGAGCTTCGTGCCCGTTCAGCGCATCTCGGTCGCCGGTCATTTTCTGAATGAAGTAACCGGGGATCCGATCGTGGCGCCCAACGTTACCAATGACCACGAATCCATCCGCATGCCGCTGATGAAATCGGCGCTTGCGGATTCGTCGGTATTCACCGCGGTCAGTCATCCATTGCGCAGTCTGATCGATGAGTTGATGCTCAAATCAGCCACCATGCGGCTGACCGATAGCGTCGAATCGAAACGGCTGAACGATGTCCTGCATGAGGTCGTCGAACAGTTCAATCTCGCTCCGGATTTCGTACGGGATGCGATGGGGACTTCCGAGCCCCTGGATCAAAGCCAGATCGACCGCTTTTTCGAATTGCAGCGGCGTCAGGCGCAGGAGCGCAAACAGTTTGTGCTCAACGAAGCCAAGCGCATGGTGGCCCTGGAGATTGAGCGCAGTACCTTTGGGCGCGATGTGCCGCCGCCAGGCCTGCGCTTTCTCAGCAAGCCCTGGAGCGCTCTGCTGACCAAGCGCTTGCTCCAGCACAGTGCCGACCACCCGCTCTGGAAGGAGGGCATCGCGCAGGCGGATCTGCTCATCGACTTGCTCGAAGACCGCAACGCCAATGAAGCGCCGCCCGAAGAATGGACGGATCTGGTGTCGGCCATGTGCGATGCGCTGGAAAGCGCCGGTCTGCCCAGCGATCAGCGCAAGAAGGTGGTGGCTTTGCTGGAGGCGGCGCGGCGGGCGG
>JBFIIN010000229.1:0-6094 GCA_041601225.1 Oceanococcus sp. | reverse complement strand
GGTCAGCCTGCATGACCTCGGCGATTAACTGGTCGTGCAGCGCCTGATCAAAGACCAGGCGCGCATAATGCCGTGCAAACAGGACTTTGAACATCAGGTTGTGGCCACCCGAAAGGGCCAGAGCCTGCTCAAAATGCGCACGGCCCACCTCGGGGCGCCCGCCCAGCGCCGGTGGCCGCAAGCTGTTGAGTACGCCGAGATAGGCATGCGGCCCCCCTGCGTCCAGTGCTGGGTCGAGCTCCAAGCTGCGGAGCATCAGGGCTTCGACCTTGGGCAGGTCGGCGACCAGCCGCCAGTTGCCGGGGTCGGCCTGGATGCGCCCGGCCCAGCTGACCCCAAGACCGTACAGGCTATTCGCATCGGAGGCCCTGGCCACGAACGCAGAAAAGCTGTCGAATGGCTGATCCAGCTGCCCGCACAGCTGCGCTTCAGGCTCACATAGCGCCCGTTTGGCGTAATCCCAGGAGCGCTGAGCGAGCACCCGGCGTCGTTCAGGCTCGGTTTCCAGGGTGCCGGCGAAGGCGCCATAAAGTCGCGCGCCGGTGCGCAGCAATTCCACATTCCGGTCATCGCTGGCAATCAAGGCGTCGATCATCAGCAGGAATGCCGGTGAGGCGGCCGCGACCGTGGCCGGGTCAGGATGATTGAGCATGGAATCCGACAATTGCCGCGCCAGACCGCCGGTCAGCGAGCAGCCGGTCAGCAGCATGATTGTAAGGCCCGTGGCGATCCGCTGGGTCAACTCAGACTCCGCGTGAAGGGACCGGGATTCTTTCAGACCGGGAACCGGTCCCGCAATCTTTCAGGCCAGCAGCTGCCAGATCAGAAGGCCGCCCAGGGTCAGCCCCAGCAGGCCGAGTATCCAGCGCCATGGCGCTGCGCGGGGTGGCCGCGCTGCGGGCTCAGGCTGAAGCCAGACGTCGAGAATACGCCGATTGCGCTGGTTGGTCTTCCAGATGAAATCAAACAGGTCGCCCAGTACGGGCACCATCCCGATTACCGCTTCCAGCAACAGATTGCCGAGCATCGCCAACTGCAGTTTGAGAGGGGCTCCGGAGCGGCGCGCCATATTGATTATGGCCAGCCCGAGTGCCAGACCGGCCAAATCGCCGACACCGGGCGCCAGACCCAGCAATGATTCCACGCCAACCCGCAGTCGGGTCCCGGGAATGCGGAACGCGTCATCCAGCCAATGCGCCAGGCGCGCAGCATCCTGACGAATTTTCTCGCGTTTTACCGCACTCGATTCAGGCTGCTGTTCGTGCACGCCGTGTAGACTACATGACCGGTCTAGGGGAGGCACACGGCGATGTTGGCACGGGTGGTATGGCTGCTCACTTGGTGGTTACGCAAGCCGCTGCTGTGGTGGGTGCGCACGCAGGTCGCGCCATCAGAGCTGCCCGCCGCCCTGGAGCTGGATGCGAAAATCCCGGTCTGCTACGTCCTGCGCGCCCGCAGTCAGGCTGATCGCTGGGTCCTGCAGGCGATGGCGCAGGCCCATGGTCTGCCCAGCCCACGTTCGAAGCAGACGGCCTTGCCCACCCTGGATGCCCCCGCCTGTTTATACCTGCCGGCATTGATGGATGGTGACCCGCATTTGCTGGCCTTGTTTGAGGAGGCGCTGGCGCGCAAGGATTTCGATCTGCAACTCATTCCGGTTTCGCTGTTTTGGGGGCGCGATCCGGGCAAGGAAACGTCCTTGCTTCGTATCCTGTTTTCCGATGCCGAGAATCCCGGTTATCTGCGCAAGTTTTTCATCATTCTGGCGAATGGCCGCAATACGGTCATGAATCTGGGGCGTCCCGTGCGGCTGCGCGAGTTTGTCGGCGAAGAAGCGCGTTTCGAGCCGGTCACGCAGAAGCTGGTGCGGGTGTTCCGGGTGCATTTCCGGCGCCAGCGTAACGCCACGCTAGGACCGAGTCTGTCGACCCGCAGTCAGATGGTGCGTTCCGTCCTTGCCAACCCGGAGGTCAAGGCGGTCAGCGCACAACTGGCCAGGTCAAGCGGCGAGAATCTGCAGCTGATCCATGGCCGCGCGCGTGCCATGGTCGAGGAGATTGCGGCCGATTACTCGGTGACCGCCCTGCGCTTTCTGGAGCGCATCCTCACCTGGGTCTGGAACCGGATTTTCGACGGCGTGGAGGTCCATCGGATCGACCGGGCCCGCGAGGCCGCAGCCGGTGGCGGGGTCTTGTACATGCCGTCCCACCGCAGTCATATGGACTACTTGCTGCTGTCCTATGTGCTCTATCACGAAGGTCTGGTCCCGCCGCATATTGCCGCCGGCATTAACTTGAACTTCTGGCCAGTAGGCCGCCTGTTGCGCCGGGCAGGTGCTTTTTTCCTGCGCCGCAGTTTTGCGGGCGACAAGCTCTATACCGCGGTGTTCAGAGCCTATGTCGATCTGCTCGTACGGCGCGGCTATCCGATCAGCTTTTATCCCGAAGGTGGCCGCAGCCGTACCGGGCGACTATTACAGCCAAAAACCGGCTTGCTGGCGATGATTGCGGCCAGCCATGTGCGCAATCCGGACAAGCCCCTGACCATCGTGCCGGTATTCATCGGCTACGATCAGGTCATGGAGGTCAATGGTTATTTCAAGGAGTTGCGCGGCACCCGGATCAAGAAGGAGTCGATTTTCGAGCTGCTGCGCGCGCGCAAGATCTTGCGACGCAAATATGGGAAGGCCTATCTGTCGTTCGGCCAGCCACTGGATCTGGGTACCTATGTCCATGCCATGCGGCCCGACTGGATCGGCTGGCGCGCCGGCGCTGATCCCGAGCAGCGCCCGGCAGGATTTCCCGAGTTCATCGAGCGCCTGGGCAAGGAGGTCATGGAGCGCATCAACAGCGCCGTGGTGCTGACGCCCACCGGTCTAGCCGGTCTGGCGTTGTTGGCGACCCCGCAACGGGCGGTGGCGGAAGACGAGCTGCGCGAGCAGCTAGAAACCTGGTTGGCCCTGCTGGCTAAAGTGCCTTACAGCGCAGACAGCATCGCGCCGCTGAGCGATGCCGCCGAGATCGTGGCGCGCGCCGAGCCAGTCGCGGGGCTCAGCCGGGTGGCTCATCCCTGGGGCGATTTGATGCTGGCGCAGGGCCGGATCGGGGTGTTGCTTACCTATGCCCGCAACAATGTGCAGCATGTGTTTGCCCTGCCTTCGTTGTTGGCGAATTTTTTCCGCTTTGGCGGCGGGCTGACACGCAAGGAACTGATCGCGGCGGCCAGCGTCTACTACCCGTTCCTGCGTACCGAGCTGTACTTGCGCTGGCGTTCCGAAGAACTGACCGAGATGCTGGGCAAGCTGTGCGAGCAAATGCTGGCACTCGGGCTGATCCGAAAGGCTAGCGGAGGACGCTTGATGGCGCCCGCCCTGGGCACCGTGGAATTCTCCGCGCTGACCGCGCTGGGCCGCATTTTGCGCGAGACCATGGAACGCTATGCGCTGACCGCCTATCTGCTGCAGGTTCGGCGCGAAGGCGGTCACATTCAACGTTTGGCCTTTGAAGATGAGTGCGGGCAGATGGCCGAACGTCTGGCCATCCTGAGCGGGCGGGATGCGCCGGAATTCTTCGATCGCGCCCTGTTCCGGGGATTTCTGGATACCCTCAAAACCGAGGGATTGCTGCAGGCCACGCCCGATCCGGGTGTGGCGAAGGGTGATGAGCGCCTGCAAACCGATGAACGGATCGAGGTCCTGGCCAAACGGTCCCTGGAACTGCTGGGTCCCGACATCGGGCAGCTGATACAGCAGCTGGTCCATCGCCCGCGCCTGGAATTGCCCGCCCCGGTCGCTGCCGGCTCCCGGCCGCGCTGAATTTGCGCGCCATGCTGGTGGCCGCCTGGGCGTTGCGCTGAAAGGCCCGGGAGCTTAAGGTGCTCGACTTTTCACCCCAAGGGAAGATTCATGATTCGGATGATGTGCGGCCTTGTGCTGCTAAGCGCGCTCGGCGCGTGCGCCCAGCCGGCGAACGACGCGACGACGACAACTCCTGCCGCGACCAGCGGCGTCGGGCCGGTGTCCCTGGATTCCAAGCCCGCGAAATTCAGTTATTCCGCCGGTGTGGAAATCGGGCAGCGCTTGCAGACGCTGGGCGACAGTCTGGATCTGGCCGCGTTGAAGCTGGGCCTGGAGCACGGCATCACCTCGGCCGAGACGCTGCTGTCGGCTGAAGAAATGCAGACCGTGAAGCAAGCGGTTTACGCCGATGCGGCAGCCAAGCGCAAAGTGGAAATGGAAGCCAAGGCCCAGCAGGCCGTTGAGAAGGGTCGTATGTTCCTGGAGGAGAATGCGAGCAAGTCAGGCGTCAAAGTGACCGAGTCCGGCTTGCAGTACCTGATTGAGACTGCGGGCGAGGGCGCAGCCCCGACCGCGGCGGACACCGTGGTGGTGCACTATCGGGGCACCCTGCTGGATGGCACCGAATTCGACAGCTCCTACGCGCGTGGCGAACCGGCCAAGTTCAAGCTGTCTGCCGTGATCCGCGGCTGGACCGAAGGTCTGCAACTGCTGAAGCCGGGCGGCAAGGCCAAATTGTTCATTCCCGCCGACCTAGCCTATGGTGCGCGCGGCGCCGGCCAGACGATTGGTCCGAACGAGACGCTCATATTCGACGTTGAGTTGGTCGAGGTCGTGAAGGCCGACCCCAAGAAGTGACGCATAGCGGGCAGGACCACGCGGTCCTGCCCGGGAAGTAAACCAACGGCGCTCGGCGGAGCGCCGTTTTTTTTGCGGCCGCCACGGGCGCACTGTTGCGGGTGGAAGTCCTGCCGGGAGTTGCTGCCGGGGTGGCAGGCGGACCGCCAGCGCGCGCAGGCGCGGGATGTTGTCGGCAGCTGCTCGGCTCTGGCCGCGCGGCCGGGGTCCGCCTGCCGGTTGGCGGCCCAGCAGCCGGGAGGATATTCATTGTCAGATTCCGGTTGCCTATTTCAATGGGCTCGGCCTGCCCCGCCGCTCATGGACCTCAACTTTTCGAACCGCCCGGTGCAGACCCGCATGCCGGGCGGTGTGGAAGGGGTCGGTCAGACCAACTGGCCGCGCATTCCCGATTGCAGCCCGCCATACGCTATCGTATTGCCTCGCCTGGGCGAGTCTGCTATGTTGCACTGCGCAATACGCAGGCGTATGGATTATGAAACAGTCTTTGACAGCCCAGGATTGGGCAGATTCCGCTCTGGACGCCATAGCACGCGGGGGGCTGGATGCCGCGGCGGTGGAGCCTTTGGCCCGCGCGCTGGGCGTGACCAAAGGCAGCTTCTACTGGCATTTCGCAAACCGCGAAGCCTTGCTTGCCGCAGCCCTGGAGCTCTGGGAGCGGCGCGAGACGACCGACATCATCAGCGCGGTCGCGGCGGTGGCTGAACCCCGTCGGCGTATACAGAACCTGTTTCGGCGCGCCAATACCAGCTCGCACTCGGGCCGATTGCAATTGGCGCTGGCCGCGGCAGCAGATCATGCTGTGGTCGGGCCGGTCGTCCGGCGCGTGGCGGAGACGCGTCTGCTCTTTCTCACCGAATGCTATCTCGCACTGGGCCTGGACGAGGCGGAAGCCCGGCGCTGGGCGCGCTTTGCCTACGCGACCTTTATGGGTACTTTGCAGATGCGCCGAGGTGATCCCGCGGCATTGCCGCGCGGTCGCGAATTGAACGAGTACGTGCGCTTGTGCATGGCCACCTTGATTCCGCGGCCGGAATTGCATGCCGTCGTCCGCGACGATCTGCGCAAGGCCGGCTGATTGATCAATACTGAGTTGAACGGAGAATAGACATGGGAATCGGAACTGCGTTGCTGGTTGCCTTGGGCCTGTTTTGGCTGCTGGCCTTTTGGGGTGCGCCGCTGTGGCTGTGGACCGCTGCTGCAGCCGCCTATTTTGTCGGTTTGGGTTTTGGCGGTCTGCTGGGGGGCTCCGGCCTGACCGTGGCTCTGGTGTTGGTCGCGGGACTGGGCCTACTGTTTAACCTGCAGCCTGTACGCCGCGCGGTCGTGACCAAGCTGATATTCAAGGCGTTCAAGGCGGTGCTGCCCGACATGACCTCAACCGAGCGCGAGGCGTTGGAAGCCGGTGATGTGTGGTGGGAGGGCGAGATGTTTCGCGGC
>JBFIIN010000228.1:0-6106 GCA_041601225.1 Oceanococcus sp. | reverse complement strand
TCGCGTACTAAAATTGCACGCCTGAAACAACTACACAGCCGACCCAACAGCCATGCCTGAACACACGCCAATCTCGCCATCGACCGAAATTGGATCCCTGGGGGTCTATCAGCTCAAGCGCTTGTGGTCGGCGATCCGGGCCAGCTGTGAGGGGCAGCGCATCGAGCGTACCGATGAATTTACGCTTGATCGGCAAGTGATCTACGCGCTGGGACTGGGCCTTCACCAAACGCTGACGTATTTGTACAACGAACGACCGAGCTTTCCGGAGTTCGAGGCCTGGATCGTAGCCACGGCGGGTGAGCCCGATCCCCTGCAGGTCGCGCGCCTGAACGCCGACATTACGCTTGAGCCACAGCCCGCGCCGGTTCAGCGCTGGTTGGCAGACGTCGAGAACAGCGCAGCCGTTTTCAGTGCCGATGAACTGCAGTTCTGGGAGGACCACGGCTACATTGTGCTGAAGAATGCCGTGAGCCCAGAAGGGACGCGCAAAGCGCAAGAAGCGATCTTGCAGCACCTCGGCGCCGACCTTGCGAAACCGCAAACCTGGTATCACGCAGCTCGCAACGGAATCATGGTCGAGCTCATTCAGCATCCTGCGCTAGACGCCAATCGTCGCGCACCACGCATACATAAGGCGTTTTCGCAGTTGTGGGGCACCACCGACCTTTGGCCGGCGACTGATCGCTGCGGCTTCCACCCGCCGCAAACGGACGGCTTGCAATTTCCCGGCCCGGACCTGCATTGGGATATCGATCTGCGCGCGCCCATAAGCTTTGGCACCCAGGCGCTGCTCTACCTGAGCGATACACCAGCCGAACAGGGCGCGCTGACCCTGGTTCCCGGCTTTCACAAGCGCATCGCTGCCTGGCTCAAAAGTCTGCCGCCGGGTGCTGACCCACAGCATCGAGATTTGCATGCCCTGGGGTCGCAGCCGGTGGCCGGCAAGGCCGCGGACTTGCTGATCTGGAATTCAGCTCTGCCGCATGGCAGCCGGCCGAATTGGGGCGCAAAGCCACGTATCGTGCAATACCTCAACCTGACGCCTGGATGCAGAGTGCGCTGAGTGGTCAGTATTGGAGCGCATCGCCGTGCAAACCGGCTCGGCCAGATTTCATCCGGGAGTTACAGGTCAGCCAGCGCAGCAAACAGTGCTATAGCTAAGCGAAACACCAAAAGTCGCACTACACTGCGCCTCCGATGACTACAAAGTCCAATGGCATGTCCGCCTTACTGCGTCGCCCGATCAATTGCCTGCCGGGACGTCTCCGCCAGCACGGCGGCGGCTTATGAAGATTCCCAAGCGCCTTGAACCGCTGCTTGAAGACGGCATTATCGACAGCGTCACGCGCCAATTGCAGAGCGGCAAAGAAGCTGCGGTCTATGTCGTGCAATGCGGCGAAGGCCTGCGTTGCGCCAAGGTTTACAAAGACGCTGCCAAGCGCAGTTTTCAAAAGGCCGTGGAATACCGCGAAGGCCGCAAGTCCCGCGGCAGCCGGGACGCCAGAGCCACAGGCCGGCGCAGCCGCTATGGTCGCCAGATCGAGGAGGCCGCCTGGACCAACGCCGAAGTCGACGCCCTGTACAAACTCTCGGCCGCCGGGGTGCGGGTTCCGACACCCTACGGCGTTTACGACGGGGTCCTGGTCATGGATCTGGTGCTGGGCCCCGACGGCCTGCCTGCACCCCGCCTGGCCGACGTGGCCATGAGCACGGCCGAAGCTCGGGAATGGCACGCCTTCATGATCGACCAGATCGTGCGCATGCTCTGTATCGGCCTGATTCACGGCGACCTTTCGGAATTCAACGTGCTGCTGGGCGAAGCCGGCCCGGTCGTCATTGATCTGCCTCAGGCGGTCTACGCGGCCGGCAACAACAATGCGTTCCGCATGCTGGAGCGAGACGTCAACAACATGCGCGACACCTTTGGCCGCGTGGCCCCGGAATTACTGGACAGCGAATATGCGCACGAGATCTGGGCCCTGTTCGAACAGGGCGAACTGCGCGTCGACCGGCCGCTGACCGGCCAGTTCACCCATGACGAGAGCGCGGCCGATGTTGACGCCGTACTTGATCAGATCGAAGAAGCCCGCTGGGAAGCCGAAGCCCGGGCGCTCGGACGAGCCGAAGCCGACGCCGGTGACGAGCCGGGCTGAGCAAATAGCTGCGCAGCCCGTGCGCCGGCTCGGAAAGTAGCGGGCAGCCGACCGGGTCTGTTGGCCGACTCCTGCTCAATGCGACTCCTCAATGCGGTACTGAAACAAATAGCGCCGACCGTGTACGTTCACCGGCCGACCGTTGACCCGTCCCGGCCGGTACTCGAATTGTTTCGCGGCAGAAATGCTCGATCGTTCAAAGTAGCCAGGCGGCTCGCAATCCACGGCGACCACGTCGATCGTCGTGCCCTCGGTGGTCACGGTGTATTCAACCAGGCAGTCGCCCTCGATTCCGCGCGACAGCGCGCGGCGCGGATAGACCGGCGCGACCGCCCGGACCAGTTCCGGTTCCTGATACACAGCGCCACCGGCTCCGCCCTCGGGCTCGCCGCTGCCCGGCTGGTCACCGGCAGGGGTTTGGCCAGGACTTCCCGGCGGCGAATCCGGGGCCGGCCCCGACTGGTCCGCGCCCCCTGCATTGACGTCCGGCGGGGGTTCAGCACAGGCCCCGAAAACCTCCAGCTGCGGCAGCAACTGCACCAGCCCTCCGTATGACAGCTCCAGCTGATTGAAGGGCTGACTGGCCGCAAACCCAACGAAGAACCGGTCCGGACTGCCGAACATCTCCAGCACGTCCAGCGCAAGCGGCGCATCCGCGCCATCCGCGGATTCCCGCAGCTCGCCGTTCATATAGCTGGTGACAACCAGACTATGGAGCAATTCTGCCGACACCAGACCCGGTGTCCGGCTCACCACAAAGCCGGCCTGGCCGGTGCCGGGATAGACAGCGCCGTCATCGGCGACCAGCAGCGACACGCTGCCCTGGACACCGAGACTCGGCGCAAGCAACGCATAGCTCTCCGGGTCGAAGTCGACCACGTGATCCGGATCATGTACCGCACAGCTCAGGCAGCTTGCCGCGACCATCTCCGTCGCGGTGGCCTGCGGCTGCACCAGCGGTACCAGACCAGGCAGCAAGCCGCAGGCCGTCTGCGTCAGCGGGTCACAGGCGTCGCCGCGGCCGTCGCCGTCCGAATCGCGCTGGTCGTTGAACACCGTGGGACAGTTGTCGCGGCTATCGGCGACCTGATCGCCGTCGGCATCGCTGGATGCCATGGCGCCGGAACCCGCGGTGCAGCGCGCGGTCGCGTGAAAATCGCCAAATCTCAGGTCGTCCACTTCCCAGCCGCGGATGCCGTCGCCACTGAGCTTGGAGACACTCAGGCGTACCGCCGCCATGCCCGCACCGTACCGCACACCGACAAAGGTGTCTTCCGCGCCGTCCTGACTGGCATGGGAAAAATCGGCCGTATCGATGGATTCGGCTGCCACTGCATGGCCCTGCGCATTGAACGCCGTAATCGTGAAGGGATTATTCGGTGCGGAATCCGTGAACACGATACCGACCGCGGTAGGGCAGCGACCATCGAATTCGACCAGGAGTTCGGTGTGCGACTCCAGCGCCAGACTGTTGGGTTGGCTGATCGCGTCCTGGGCAAAGTTTGAGCGGCCGCTGGAAATCGTTCGCGCCCGACCGTCCGCGGAGAACTTCACACCCAGCGCCAGATACTGATCGGTAATCCGGGAATTGTGCGGAACCTCCGATCCATCCGCTGCGTGGTCGAAATCCACCTCGACCGGAGCGCGCCTGAAAAATCCTGCCGGCGGGTCCGTCTCGCCAGCAGGAAACACGAAGGATCGTGAGCTCGCGTCAGCGGCCAGACCGCCGACCTGCGTATCCGAGTTACTGCCGCAGCCACCTAGCCCCAGCGCCAGGATCAAAATTGGAATGTATACGCGCATGATGTCTCGCCCTCCGCAGTTCTGTCGGCGACCCACATCGACAGGCGTTTGATCGCCCCCCATGGTCTTCCACCGATACGTTACCTAAATGCGGCAGCAAAAGACCTAACGAATTTCTAACGCCAAGCTAAGCCCGACATCACGACCATGACGCGCCCCCATATGAGAGCTCGAAGCCCGTGCTTCGGGCACGCCCGAGGCACGGGGAAGCCAGCCCGTCATCCGGGTCTGGGATAACCGCCTCGATTTCAGCGGCCGCGGGCCGCCGGCCTCAGGGGGCGATCCGCAGGCTGCCCGCCGGCACCTTCGCGATGGAGTCCCGGCAGGGCTGGTTGGCCAGCTCGCCGCAGGCGCGGGCCGCGGGGCGCGGGCCGGGGTCCGCGAGCAGCCCGATGACCAGCTGCGAGGGGTGCGCGGCATCGTGTAGCACCGTGTTCATCGCCGGCGTCAGCGTCGGTGAGGGGCCCCAGTCGCCGGTGGTGGTGTACGGCGCATCGACGATCAGGCGCAGCGCGCTGCCGGCGCGGAAGCGATGCGCGAAGGGGAAGACCTCGATGCGCAGCAGTGTGGCCGCCCCGGGCTCCAGCGGCTGGACACTGGCCTCGGTGTGCAGCTGGAACGGCCGCGTCGGCGTCGAGCGCGCGGGGTCCAGCGCCCGCTTGGAGGCGCGCAGCCAGCCGCGTGCGACGTAGACCTCCTGACCGTCCGGGCGCACCTCGCTGATCGTGACCTGCACATCGGTGTCGCTGGCGGTCGAGCTCAGCCACAGGTCCAGGCTGGCCGAGCCGAGCAACTGCAGGTCCTGCGCCAGCGCCGGCGTGGTCCACACCAGGCGCCCTTCGTCGGCAGCGGGAACGCGCCACAGCGCGTGCAGCCCCTCGGCGGGGTCGGGCAGCGGATTGGTGGGCGTGGAGCTCAGCGGATAGAGGTAGCTGCTGCTGCCTTCCTGCGCGGTGGCGGGGTCGCGGCTCAGAACCCCGGCCTCGCGCAGGTGCAGGCTGACCGCGCGCGGCCGCGGCAGCGCCGCGAAGGAGCTGATCCAGCTCGGCTGAAGATCGGACGCGCCCAATTCGTGCAGCAACTGGACATGGGGCGTGGCCTCGAAACCGTTGTCGACCCCGCGCAAGAAGCGTTCGTAGAATTCCACGAGCAGTTCGGAGTGCAGGGGATGGCTCCAGGTCAGGTCATGGTTGCCATTGCTCATCACCGCCCAGGTCCGGCTATCGTCCAGTACATCGAGCAGCCCGCCCGGTTCGAGCAGGCCGCCGATGCGCGAGCCGGTCTGCTCGTCCTGCCAGTAATTGACGTTGAGCACCGGAACATCGATGCGTGGCGCCGTGGTCTGGGGGCTGCGATCCGCCCAGCCGAAGGGGCCGTCGATGTGCGGGCTGAACTGCCCGTCGACCGCGAAGGACTGGTAGGCCGCCCGGTTGGCCGCATGATTGAGCGCGCACTCGGGATCCTCCTGCTCCAGCGCGTCGCCGACCCCGATCAGGCCGGGGGCTTCCTGCTGCCCGGTGAACAGCGCGGTGAATGCCGCGTTCGGCATGCCGCCGGGTATGCCCACATCGCGGTACAGGTCGAAGATGACATTGGAGGGGGCGATCGCGCGCAGCTGCGGCGGCTGCTGCGCGGCCACGAAGAGCTGCATGATGCCGGGATAGGAATAGCCGATCATGCCGATGTTGCCGTCCGACCAGGGCTGCGCCGCGGCCCACGCCACCGCCTCGGCGCCATCCACCGCCCATTGCGGGTCGAACAGGTCGAAGGCACCGGAGGAACAGCCGGTGCCCCGCACCGAAACCCCGAGCATCACGTAGCCCAGGCGCAGCAGACGGGCCTTCACCGCGGGGATGTTGCTGAAGTAACCGCCGGTGCCGGCGTCGTAGCCGTCGTACTGCATCACCACCGGCCCGGGCGGGGCATCCTGCGCGCGCTCCATGTGGTAGCGCAGGCGGGTGCCGTCGGCCACCGTCAGGTAGCCGACCTCGGTGACCGTGGCCTCGCTGTAAGGTCCCGGTTCATCCCGCGCGGCGAAGTTCGTCGCCGTCTCATCGACGCCGCCACAGGCGGCGACCAGCAGTGCGGCGCACAGGGCGGTGACGGGGGCAAGGGCAAGGGCAAGGGCAAGGGCAAGGAATCGGAAC
>JBFIIN010000227.1:0-6109 GCA_041601225.1 Oceanococcus sp. | reverse complement strand
GGCCAGAAAACTGTCAAAGGGTCCGGCGATGGCTCCCACCGCATTGTGCAGAAAACCCAGATTCTGCCGCAGCTGTTCATTGTCCCCGAGAACAACCACGCCCCCGACCATGTCCGAGTGGCCGTTGAGGTACTTGGTCGTCGAGTGCAGCACGATATCAAAGCCCTCCACCAGAGGCTGCTGGATACATGGCGTGGCGAAGGTATTGTCAGCGACCGCGAGCGCACCCGCGGCTTTGGCAAGTTCGGCAATGGCCGCCAGATCACAGAGTTTGAGCATGGGATTTGATGGCGTTTCCGCCCAGATCATGGCCGTATCCGCACGCAGAGCGGCGCGGACGGCCTCAAGGTCACTCATGTCCACATAAGTGACCTCCAATGCCCCGTTCCTGGCACGCACATCGGACAACAGACGATAGGTTCCGCCATACAGGTCGTCGCCGGCCAGCACGTGACTACCGGTCGGCAACAGTTCCAGAACGGTGGCCGCGGCGGCCATCCCGGAGGCAAAGGCGTAGCCCTGCTGGCCGGCCTCCAGATCAGCCACGCAGCGCTCAAAAGCCATCCGTGTCGGGTTTTGAGAACGCGAATACTCGTAGCCTTTGTGTACGCCAGGACTCGCCTGGACATAGGTCGATGTCGCGTAAATCGGGGGCATGATCGCGCCCGTGCTGGGGTCGGGGTGCTGCCCTGCATGTATCGCCCGCGTGGCCAGGCCCCAGTTCTTTCTGGTCTTGCTCATTAATCCTCGATTCTTTTGCGCAAATGGTTGAGTAAATCGACGCGCGTGATCAAACCCAGGAACTGCTCACCGTCCTGCACGATCGCGACCCGGTCCCGCGCGAAAATTGACAGGAGCTCGGACATGTCAGCACCAGGGTCAATCGTTTCCAGGTTGTCCACCATGGCGCTGGAGACGGGCTCATTGAAATGGGTCGTGTCTCCGTGCACCGCAAACAGCAGATCGGATTCGTCAACCACTCCGACCAGACGGTCGTCATCCATCACCGGCAATTGCGAGACATCATGCAGCCGCATGTTGCGATATGCCTGCAACAGGCTGTCACCTGGCCGCACCGTTACCGTGGACCCTTCTGCGTATCGACGTGAAATCAGGTCCACGAGATTATGCTCAGGCGGCCGACTGATCAGGCCTTGGTCCAGCATCCAGAAATCGTTGTACATCTTGGACAGGTACTTGTTGCCGCTGTCGCATAGCAAAGTCACCACGCGTTTGGGGGCAGTCTGCTCGCGACAGTAGCGCAGCGCCCCGGCGAGCAATGTCCCGCTCGAGGATCCCCCCAGCAGGCCCTCTTTGGCCAGCAACTCACGGGCGGTTGTCAGGGCCTCGCGATCATCTATCGAGTAGGCATGACGAACGGCCGACAAATCGCAGTTGGGCGGAATGAAATCCTCACCAATGCCCTCCACCAGCCAGCTGCCCACTTCGCGCGGCTCCCGGCCCGCCACGACATCGGCGAGAATGGAACCCACCGGATCGGCCAGAACCATCTCGACATGGGGCGCAACCCGCTGGAAAAACCGTGACAGGCCGGTAATCGTGCCTCCGGAACCCACACCGCAGACGACCGCATCCAGACGATGAGCCATCTGCGACCAGATTTCGGGGCCGGTGGTGGTTTCATGCGCCAGCGGATTGGCCGGGTTTGCGAACTGGTTGACGTAGAAACTGTTGGGGATCTCCCGCGACAATCGCTCCGCAACGTCCTGGTAGTAATCCGGGTGCCCCTTGCCCACATCGGAACGGGTCAGGCGGGTCTCGGCGCCCAGGGCTTTCAGGTGGAATACCTTCTCCTGCGACATCTTGTCCGGCAAGACGATGATCAAGCGGTAGCCCTTTTGCGCCGCCACCAGCGCCAGCCCCAGCCCGGTGTTGCCGGCGGTGGCTTCGATCAGCGTGCCGCCAGGCTTGATCTTGCCGTCGCGTTCAGCCGCCTCGATCAGGGACAGGCCAATCCGGTCCTTGATCGAACCCGTCGGATTTTGATTTTCCAGCTTGATGAACAGACGACATGACCCAGTATCGAAGCGGGTCAGTTCCACCATCGGCGTATTACCGATGGTTGCCAGCACATTGTCGAAAACGCTCATGGTCGCCCTTGGTCATGGCTCCGTCAGGGGCGGTCATTCTAGCCTGCATTTCTCATGCCGCAGCGTGGCCCTAGTGCGCCCTCCATTGCCCGGCCATGAGAGCGCCCGGCCAGATCACGGGGTCGGAAAGGGCTGGGCGCGCCCGGATTCGCGTGGACAAGCCCGGGCGCGCGACCGACAATCGCGGCTCAGAACAAAAATGGAATTCCCGCATGAGTGATGCGCTGCAACAAGCGCTGGACAGCGCCGGCACGATCATCCTGGGCAAAGGTGAGCAGCTGAAACTGGCCATGGCCTGCCTGCTGGCCCGCGGCCATCTGCTGGTCGAGGATGTACCAGGAGTCGGCAAGACAACCCTGGCTCACGCCCTGGCGCGGATTCTCGGGCTGGAGTTCAGCCGGGTGCAATTTACCAGTGACTTGCTGCCTTCGGACATTCTCGGTGTTTCGATATTTGATCGCGACAGCAGCAGCTTCTCGTTTCATCCGGGTCCGGTGTTCACCCAGATGCTGCTGGCCGATGAGATCAATCGCGCCAGCCCGAAAACCCAGAGCGCCCTGCTGGAGGCCATGGAAGAGCGCCAAGTCACCGTGGACGGCGTGAGTCGGGCCTTGCCCAGCCCGTTCTTCGTGATAGCTACCCAGAACCCACAGGACCAGGTGGGCACCTTTCCCCTGCCTGAATCCCAGCTCGACCGCTTCCTGATGCGCATAGACATTGGCTATCCGCCTGCACAGGCCGAGCGGCGCTTGCTGATGGAACCCGAGAGGCGCGACCTGTTGAGCACGATCCGGCCAGCGATCGATCCGGAGCAGGTTCTGGAACTGCAGGGCGCGGTCAAGCAGGTCACCACCAGCGATGCATTGGTCGATTACGTGCTGGCGCTGGTCCAACACACCCGCGACCACAGTCAGCTGCGCGTCGGCTTGTCCCCCCGGGCGGGACTCGCGCTGCGTCACAGCGCACAGGCCTGGGCGATGATGGACGGACGGCGAGCAGTGATTCCTGAAGACGTACAAGCGGTATTCGCCGCGGTTGTCGGACATCGGCTGCAGGGCTCAGGCCCGGACGGCAAGCTTCCCGTCGACGCCCTGGTTCGGGAAATTTTATCGCAGGTGCCGGTCCCCTGATGCCCCGATCCGCCAGTCGTCCTGTGCCTCATCCGCAAACCGGCGCTTGCCGCAGCCCGGCCGCGCAGCGGTGCGCGCTGCAGCGCTTGCGCCGGGCCGCAACCCCTGGAACCGGCCCGTGCTGGCTCGCGGAGCCCGGCGCGTGCAGCGCCCAGGCAACGGCGCCGGACGTGATCCAATGAAGCCGTTTGTCATGCAGAATCGCGGGACTGGACGCTAGAACCCATGCTCAAGGTCCTACGGCGCAAGTGGAATCAACGTTTCGAGGAATGGGTGACGCGCAGCCACAAGCGCCTGCCCGGGACCACCAGCATCCCTAAGCGCCGACTGTATATCCTGCCGACACGCGCCGGCATTGGCTTCGGCATCATGTTGACCGCCATGCTGCTCGGCGCCATGAACTACAGTAACAACATGGCCTTCGCGCTCACCTTCTTGCTGGGCGGGGTGGGCTTTGTTTGCATGCATCATACCCATAGCAACCTGATCAACCTGCGCATTACGGTCGGTCGTCCCGAAGCCGTATTTGCTGGCGACAAGGTCTGGGTCCCCGTCACCCTCAGCAATCCCAGTGCCACCGATCGATACAGCCTGCTCACGGGACGCTCGCGGGAGGAACTGCAGCCCGCCGCCGCGGTGGACTGCGAAAATCACGGTCACACCGAGACGGGCTTCACGCTGAAATCGAGCGCACGCGGCTGGTTAGCGGTACCCCGCTTCACGGTGGCCACCCAATTTCCGCTGGGTCTGTTCCACGCGTGGACTTGGTTGAATATCGAGGCCGACTGCCTGATCTACCCCCGCCCGGCGGCGACCGGCCGGGACATTCCACCGGCGATCGGCGGGCTCGGCGCAGCTCATGGCGAACGCAGCGGGCTGGATGATTTTGCCGGACTGCGTGAATACCAGCGCGGCGATTCGACACGCCGTATCCACTGGAAATCCTACCCGCACAGCGGCAAGCTGATGGTCAAACAGTTTGCCGAACCCCTTGATGAATCGCTGTGGCTGGACTGGGAACAGCTGGCTGATATCAGCGACGCCGAGTCACGCCTGTCCCAGCTCTGCCGCTGGGTCCTGGATTGCGCCGCGCGCGAGGAAATCTATGGACTGCGCATTCCCGGCCAGGAAATCCCCCCGGGAACCGGTTCAGCGCATCAGGAACGGTGTCTGGAAGCGCTGGCGACCTGGCAGTTGCCGGAATGAGCATACCGATTACGGACCGGCTCTCAGCGATCAGTGTGACGCGAATACTGCTGGTGCTGCTGTTTGTCACTGCGCCCCATTATCTGCGCTTACCACTGTGGGCCAGCGCGGCCGTCATCGGCCTGGGTGGCTGGCGGGCATTGGCCGCGTTTCGCGGCTGGACACTGCCCTCGAGCTGGATTCGCATCCCGCTGGCCATCGCCGCATTTGTCGGCATTGCCATGCATTATCACGGTTTGCGCGGCCAGAATGCGGGCGTCGCCCTGCTGGTGGTCATGACCGCCCTGAAATTGACGGAGATGGGCAGCCGCCGGGATTACACCGTCACCGTGTTCCTCGCCTATTTTCTGTTGATCACTCATTTCCTGTATTCGCAGGAGATCGTCATGGTCGGCTATCTTCTGCTCGGCACGATTGCAGTGACCGCTGTACTGATTGACCTGAACCATCCGCAAAGCCAGCTCGCTCTGCCCGTCGCGGTCCGGCGGTCCTTGCTAATCACCGGGCAAGCGGTCCCGGTGATGTTGCTCTTCTTCGTCCTGTTTCCGCGAATTCCCGGGCCGCTGTGGGGCCTGCCGTCCGATGCCGGAGCCGGACAGACCGGCCTGTCGGATCGGATGGAGCCCGGATTGATCAGCTCATTGAGCCAATCCGACGAAGTCGCCTTTCGCGTGACCTTCGACGGACCGGTTCCAGAGCGACACCAGCTGTATTGGCGTGGCCCGGTGTTCTGGCGTTTCGACGGCGTGGGCTGGGACGAAGGTTACCGCCATTACGGACTGCGCAGGTCGGAGCTGAAACGCAGCCAGTTTCGGGCGGTCGGCGAACCCGTGCGGTACGAAGCGGTGCTCGAGCCACATGGACAGCGCTGGTTGCTCGCGCTGGATCACCCCGAGGGCGCCCTGCCCAGCGGCAGCATCCTGAGCTACGACGGGCAAATGCTCTCCAAAAACCGGGTCATCGATCGGCGCCTGATCCGCTTGCAGGCCTATCCTCGGTTCCAGTGGGAGCTGGAGCTCGCGGATCTCGGCAAGCACATGGGGCTGGATCTGCCGCGCAATACCAATCCCCGCACGCGCGAGCTGGCGCAGAGCTGGCGCGCTGCAGCCGAGTCCGACTGGGGCATCGTCCAGGCCGCCTTGCGGCATTTTCGCGAGCAGGACTTCACATACACGCTGCAACCACCCTTGCTGCAAGACCGGCGCGATCGGATCGATGAATTTCTGTTCGAATCCCGCCGCGGTTTCTGCGAGCATTTTGCCAGTGCATTTACGGTGCTCATGCGTTCGGCCGGCATACCGGCCCGCGTCGTTACCGGCTATCAGGGCGGTGAGCATCACGAAGCCGGCGGATATTACATCGTGCGCCAGTCCGATGCCCATGCCTGGAGCGAGGTCTGGATTTATGGCCGCGGATGGCTGCGCATTGATCCCACAGGAGCGGTATCACCGGACCGCATCGAATTCGGGCTGGGTTCGCTGCCGCTGGGTGAACCCGTGCCAGGGCTGGCGCGCTTCACTCGCGGCTGGATTCAGGCCCTGCAATTGCGCTGGGACCAGATCAACGCAGGCTGGAATCGCTGGGTCCTCGCCTATGGACCCGAGCTGCAGCAGGAGTTGCTGCGTCTGCTCGGGCTGCCCGGGCTGCGCCAGGCCATTCTGG
>JBFIIN010000226.1:0-6110 GCA_041601225.1 Oceanococcus sp. | reverse complement strand
CGCCGCGGGGCATGGAATCCCAGCAACTGGCGTGGGTTGCGCCCTGTGAATTGGCGCAATGGCCGCTCCTGGCGGCCGATGGACCGATCGTGCGGGCGCTGGAGCTCCCGGATTATCTGGTGGTGAGCGGCGACTTCGGCGGGATGGCCGATTATGAGCGGCGCGTCGCCCAGCTGGCGCCGCGGGACTGCCTGTTCCGCCTGAGGGTGCCCGGGGTTGACGATGATACTTATGCGGGACTGCAGGAATGCGCGCGGGCTCATGGTTTGCGTGTGATCGCCGATCGCCAGCAACTGGCTGCGCGCCTGGATGCCTATGCCTGGCATTTGCGCTCCGCCGAATTGGGCCAGGTGGTCGCTCCGCAAGCGCGATGTTCCGCCGCCTGCCACAACATCGCGCAAATCCGAAGGGCCCACCAGCTGGGCGTCGATTTTCTGGTGCTGGGTCCGGTGTTGACGACACCGTCCCATCCGGAGGTCGTTGCCCTGGGCTGGGAGCGCTTCGCCGAATTGGCCTTCCAGTGCCAGGTTCCGGTCTACGCGATCGGCGGCCTGCGACCGGAGGATCTCGCCGCGGTTCGGGCAGCAGGCGGGCAGGGAGTCGCGGGTATTCGGGCGTTCTGGCCCGGCTCCGACCCTGCGGCCAGTCAGCGCTCGGGCAGCTCGTCCTGAGCGTCAGCGCCAGGCATGTCCGGCCCGGGTATGTGGCGATCTTCCTCGAACCATTCGCCGAGGTCCAGCAGCTTGCAACGCTCGCTGCAGAACGGGCGGAAACGGTTGCTGGCAGACAGGTCGCTGGGGCCGCGGCATTGAGGGCAGGGGGCGTTGGTCACAGGCAACACAGAGCCAGGCCGAGTTCAGTGGGCTCGTCGAAGGCGAGGTGGCGCGACCGGATGGGACCCAATGCCATCAAGCGCAGCGTGAAGCGTTGCCGTCCGGCACTGATTTCCGGGAACAGGGCCGGCGTTTCGGGCAGGACAATGCGTATGAGGCGGCAGGTGCCCGAAAGTGTTTCGGTATAGATGCCATTTTCGGCGGTGACGGTGCGCAGCGGTGCGCTCTGGCGCAACAGCCTCAGGAACAGGGCGATTGCCGCGCGATAGGGCGTCACGTCCTGCAGGCATTGTTCCAGCTCTGCCGCACAGACATCCGGACCCTGCAACAGCCACCGCTGATAGCCCGGCAGGTCAAAGGCGCAGGTGCCTCCGGGTATTGCGCTACGATTGATGATTCCGAGGAGAAAATCACTCTCCCGCAGCAAGGAGCCGCTGGACTGGGCGGCCGCCGCACTGAGGCTCTCAATCGCCTGCTGCAACTCATCCAGAGTGCTGCGCAGCACTTCGTGATCGATATCGTCGCGCGACGCAAGCGCCTGCAGCATTTCGCGCTGCGCACTGAGTTCCTTGGCGACCTCCTTGCGCAGATCGCCGCGGCTGAACAAGGTCAGCAGATCCAGCATCACGTGGACGGCGGCCCGTCGGCCCCAGGTGCTGTTGTCCTGGCAATGATGCTCGAGTTGCTGGAACAAATGGTCCAGGCGCAAAAAGGATCTGACCCGTTCCGTTACGGGTTGCTCAAAGATCATCTGATTCTCATTCACGATGCGCGGTATTGTGGCCGCAGCTTGCCGACGCGGCAAACAGGCGGGACAGCTGCAGGTATTTCTGGTGAAGACACGCTACCGCTGTGCGCGCGCCGCCGGGAGTGCCAGAGTTGTCGAGCACGTCGTCCGCCGCCAGCAGCCGGCTTTGCCGATCGGACTGGGCCGCTAGCATCTGCTGCGCCAGGGTTTCCTCGATGCCGTCGCGCAGCAGCAGGCGCTCCAGCTGCATGGCCTGGGGTACATCGACAACCAGAATGCGGTCCACCAGGACATCGAAACCACCCTCCATCAGAATGGGCACGACCATGATGCCGTAGTCCGCCTGGAGCGCATCGCGCCAGTTCTGCAGGCCGCGCCGGATGCGCGGGTGCAGAAGCGCTTCCAATGCCCTGCGCCGCCCGGTGTCGGCGAACACCAGCCGGCGCAGGGCGGCCCGATTCAGGCCGCCATCGTCTTGCAGGATATTTCTGCCAAATTCCGCGACAAGCTCATCGAGTCCGGGAGTGCCCGGCGCCACAACGGCACGGGCGACCTGGTCGGCATCGATGCAGGGCACGCCCAATTCCGCGAAATGCTGCGCGATGGTTGATTTGCCGCTGGCGATGCCGCCTGTCAGGCCGACGCAATATGCGCGAGCTATGGCCAGGTACCGATAAAATCACGCCCGAACAGCACGACAAGGCCGGCTCCGGCGAGGAAGGGGCCAAAGGGCATGGCCTGGCCCTGTTGCAGCTTTTTCGTAACCATCAGCAGGATTCCCAGGCTTGCGCCAACGCAGGAGGCGGCCAATATGATCCAGGGCAGTAACTGCCAGCCGAACCAGGCGCCCAGGGCGGCGAGCAGCTTGAAATCGCCGTAGCCCATGCCCTCCTTGCCGGTGACCAATCTGAAGGCGTGGTACACCAGCCACAGGCTCAAGTAGCCGGCCATGGCGCCGACTACGGCATCGTGTAGCGGCACAAAAATCTCAAACAGATTGGCGAACAGGCCAAACCACAACAGGGGGAGGACCATGCTGTCTGGCAGCAGCTGGGTATGAAAATCGATCACGGCCAGGGGCAGCAGGGTCAGGGCCAAGCCGATTGCCGCGATTGCTGCCCAACTGACCCCGTAATGCGCAGCGGCCAGGCCGGCCAGCAGGCCTGCGGCCGCCTCAACCAGGGGATATTGCATGGAAATGGGATTGCTGCAATTGGCGCAGCGACCGCGCAGGAGCAGATAGCTCAGCAGCGGTATGTTCTGCCAGGCGGAGATTCCGTGGCCACACCTGGGGCACTGGGATCGCGGCTTGACCAGATCAAAATGCTCATGGGGCGCGAGCGGCTGTTCCAGCAGAACCGCGCATTCCTGCTTCCAGGACCGCTCCATCATGATCGGCAGGCGCGAAATTACGACATTCAGGAAGCTGCCGACCAGCAGGCCGAAAAGCACGCAGGCAGCAATCCACAAACCCGGATTCTGGTCCAGGACCAAAATGATTTCGAGCATTTTTCGGGTTCAGACCACGGAGGCGAGTTTGAAAATAGGCAGGTACATCGCGACCACCAGGCCGCCCACCAGGATGCCAAGTACCGACATGATGATCGGTTCCATCAGGCTGGACAGAGAATCCACCATGTTATCGACTTCCGCCTCGTAAAAGTCAGCGACCTTCGAGCACATCTCATCCAGCGCGCCGGATTCCTCGCCGATGGCCACCATCTGCTGCGCCATGGGCGGAAACAGACCGGCCATCTGCATGGTGAGTTGCAGCTGGGTTCCTGTAGCAACCTGGTCCCGCATCTGCAGGATGCCCTCCTCGAAAATGATATTTCCGGACGCTCTTGCGACCGAATCCAGAGCTTCCACCAGCGGCACGCCAGCCGCGAACATGGTCGACAGGGTACGGGCGAAACGGGCCACCGCGGACTTGGTCAATATGTCGCCGACGATTGGCAGCCGCAACGCGATCCTGTCCAGCAGCCTTCGAAAGGCCGGAGAGCGCTTTTTCACGTAGGAAAAACTGACGCCGACACCGATTACACCGAACAGAATTATCCACCAGCTTTCCTGCATGAACTCGGACATATTCACGACCATCAGCGTGAACGCCGGCAGGTCCGCGCCGAATCCCTGGAACAGGTCCTGAAACTGCGGCACGACAAAGATCAGCAGTACCGCAGTGACGATGAAGG
The DNA here is from genome assembly GCA_041601225.1 of Oceanococcus sp. Classification (GTDB taxonomy): domain Bacteria; phylum Pseudomonadota; class Gammaproteobacteria; order Nevskiales; family Oceanococcaceae; genus JBFIIN01. The sequence continues at coordinate 2,334 of JBFIIN010000226.1, read as the reverse complement.
CCACGACGATCACCGCGGTTGGGTAGGTCAAGGCCTTCTTGACCTTTTTCTTGATGGCCTCGGTCTTCTCTTTGTACGTGGCGACTTTGTCCAGCAGTGACTCCAGGGCGCCGGACTTCTCGCCGGCTTCCACCAGATTCACGAACAGATCGTCGAAATGGACGGGATGCTTGCTCAAGGCTTCCGCCAGGGTGGCGCCACCCTCAATGCTGGTGCGGACCTGGGTGATCAACTCGCCCATTGAGGGATTCTCGTGGCCCTGAGAGACGATGCCCAGCGCCTGGACCAGCGGCACGCCCGCGGACATCATGGTGGCCAGCTGCCGGCTGAATATCGCAATGTCCATCGTAGTGATGGCCTGCTTGCGTTTGCCGAACAGCTCAGATTTCTGGCGCACCCGTATGGGGTTGATGCCCTGCTTGCGCAGCTGGGCACGAATCTGGGCCTCGGCCGGGCCTTTGATGATCCCTTTGAGGCGCTGACCCTTCTTGTCCGTGCCCTCCCACTGGAAAGCTTTGTCTTTGATTTCTGCCGCCGCTGCTGCCATGGTGACTCCGCTAGTCTCTGCTGACCCTGGTTAGCCTAATCAAGGGTGACGCGATTGGCTTCGGTTAGGCTGGTCAGGCCGGCCTTGACCTTCATCAATGCCGATTTCCGCAAATCCCAGACTCCTTCTTCGGCCGCCTGGTCGGCAATCTGCAAGGAATTGCCTTCGGACATGATAATCCGGCCTATGGCCTCGGTGACTGGCATAACCTGATAAATTCCCACGCGGCCCTTGTATCCGGCCGTACATTGTTCGCAGCCTCCCGCTTCGAAGATCGTGACACCGTCCTCCAGGTCCGCATCCGAAAATCCCTCTCTGCGCAGCTCTTCATGCGGTATCTCGACAGCCTTCTTGCAGTTGCCGCACAGTCGGCGGGCCAGACGCTGCGCGATGATGAGGCTGACCGAGGTTGCGATGTTGAAGGCCGGCACGCCCATGTTTAGCAGGCGCGTCAGGGTCTGCGGGGCATCATTGGTATGAAGGGTAGAAAGCACCAGGTGGCCGGTTTGTGCCGCCTTGATCGCAATCTCGCCGGTTTCCAGATCACGAATTTCACCGACCAGGATGACATCGGGATCCTGGCGCAAAAATGCTTTTAGCGCCGATGCAAAGGTGAGGCCGACTTTTGGGCTGACATTGACCTGATTGATGCCGGGGAGGTTGATTTCCACAGGATCTTCGGCGGTCGAGATATTCCGGTCCGGCGTGTTCAGGATGTTCACGCCCGTGTACAGGGATACGGTTTTGCCGCTGCCGGTCGGTCCGGTCACCAAGATCATGCCGTAGGGCTTGGCCAGCGCGCTCATGTACAAATCTTTCTGGAAGCCTTCATAACCCAAGGCGTCAATGCCAAGTTTGGCACTGGACGGATCCAGGATACGCATCACGATCTTTTCGCCGAACAGCGTCGGGCAGGTGCTGACGCGAAAGTCAATGGCCTTGTTTTTCGACAGCACCAGCTTGATGCGGCCATCCTGCGGCACCCGGCGTTCGGCCAAATCCAGGCGCGACATGACTTTTATGCGCGCGGCGATGCGCATGCCCTGCGAAACGGGCGGCGCGGCCATTTCCATCAGGATGCCGTCAATTCGAAAGCGCACCCGGTAGGTTTTCTCATAGGGCTCGAAATGAATGTCCGAGGCCCCCTTGTTGATGGCGTCCAGCAGGATCTTGTTGACGAAACGCACGATGGGCGCTTCTTCGGCATCCTGCCGGGAAATATCGGTGCTGGATGACTCCTCGCCGCCGCCCTCCTGGATGTCCAGATTGTCCAGGTCCGAATCGTTGAGGTCCATGTCGGACATGCCGATGGCCGACATGGACGCTTCAATGGCTTTCTGGAGCTTGGTTTCCTCGACCAGGACCGGTTCGGTCGTCAGGCCGGTGTTGAACTTGAATTCGTCGACCGCGTCGAGTTTGGTAGGGTCGGATACCGCGAGAAACAGTTTCTTGCCGCGAATGAAAAGGGGCAGGGCGCGGTGCTTTTCGATCAGCTTGTCGTCAACTTTCTCGAGCACCGCAGGATCAATTGTTATCGCTTCGAGTTCGACCAGCGGAAAGCCAAATTCATCGCTGGCCGATTTGGCAATCTGACTTGAGGATACGAGTTTGTTCTCGACGAGATAAGACACCAGAGAGATGCGCTCTTTCAGCGCTTTTTGCTGCGCCTCGCGCGCGGCGTTCTCGTCCAGGAGCTCGTCCGCCACCAGGCGTCTGGCCAGACCGCCCAGATAGCCGCGAGACTGCACCGTTTGTTCAGTAGCTGACATGGGGTCTATCCGTTCCTG
>JBFIIN010000225.1:0-6116 GCA_041601225.1 Oceanococcus sp. | reverse complement strand
GCCATTGAATGGATTGCCGGCGGCACGCAGTACAAAGCCGACGCCGCACTCAAAGCCGGCGCTGTCGATGCGGTGGTTGCAGGCGCCCAGCTGCGCGAGGCGGCTCTGGGCCTGCTCCACAAGGCAATCGGCGGTGATTTTGACTGGCAGGCGCGGCGCGCGCAGAAGACCGGCCCGCTGAAGCTCAACATGATCGAGCAGATGATGGTTTTCGAAACCGCCAAAGGGTTTATCGCCGGCAAGGCGGGCAAGAATTATCCCGCGCCGCTGGAGGCCGTAAAAGGCATTCAGAAGGCAGCCGGAAAATCGCGTGACGAGGCCTTGAAGATCGAAAGTCAGGGATTCGTGAAGGTGGCGAAGACGACTGTCGCCAGCAGTCTGATCGGCTTGTTCATGAACGATCAATTGCTCAAGAAAAAGGCCAAACAGGCGACCAAGCAAGCCCGCGCCGTTGATCGCTCCGCGGTGCTTGGTGCGGGAATCATGGGTGGTGGGATCGCCTATCAGTCGGCCAGCAAGGGCGTGCCGATCCTGATGAAGGACATCAAGACCGAGCAGCTTGAGCTGGGCCTGAATGAGGCCAACAAATTACTGGCCAAACAGGTCGAACGCGGCAAAATTGATACCGCGAAGATGGGCAAAGCCCTTGCGGCAATAACGCCGACCCTGTCCTATGGTGATTTCGCGAACGTCGATATCGTCGTGGAGGCCGTGGTCGAGAATCCAAAGGTCAAGCATGCGGTGCTGGCCGAATTGGAACAGCAGGTCGGATCCGACACCATCATCGCGTCCAATACCTCAACGATTTCCATCAGCTATCTGGCGAACGCCCTGCAGCGGCCGGAAAACTTCTGCGGCATGCACTTCTTTAACCCCGTTCACCGGATGCCGCTGGTTGAGGTCATCCGCGGCGAGAAGTCCAGTGATGTCGCAATCGCCACAACGGTGGCCTATGCGGCGCGGATCGGCAAAACGCCGATCGTCGTCAACGATTGCCCCGGATTTCTGGTTAATCGCATCCTGTTTCCCTATTTCGCGGGGTTCCAGGGTCTGGTGAATGACGGTGTTGACTTTCGCCAGATTGACAAGGTCATGGAAGGTTTCGGGTGGCCGATGGGACCGGCCTATTTGCTCGACGTTGTCGGCATCGATACCGCCCACCATGCCCAGGCGGTGATGGCTGAGGGGTTCCCGGACCGGATGAAATCCGAGCAGCGCACTTCGTTGGATGCCCTGTATGAGGACACGCGCTTCGGCCAGAAGAATGGCAAGGGGTACTACAGCTACGCTCCGGATCGCAAAGGGAAGCCGAAGAAGGCATTCGACGAATCGGTCATGGCCATGATTTCCGCCCTGCAGAGCACTGGACCGCGTGCGGCAAGCGACGAAGAAATCATCGATCGCATGATGTTGCCGATGATTATCGAAACGGCACGCTGCCTGGAAGAGCGTATCGTCGACACGGCCGCGGAGGCCGATATGGGCCTGATCCTGGGCATCGGCTTTCCGCCGTTCCGCGGTGGAGCACTCAAGTACGTGGACACCATCGGCATGCAGACGGTGCTGGAGAAGGCGGCGCAGTATGCGTCCCTGGGCAAGCTCTACGAGCCGACCGAGCAGATGCGCGCCATGGCCGCCAGTGGCGAGACCTATTACGGCAAATGATAAGGGGTCGCGGTGAATCGGCGTTTCCTGGACCGGTGCGCATTGTCAGCGTGCTGCGGCGAACTTGCTCGTCTGCATTGAGCGGCGCCGCCGGGGGCAAAGAATTACGGGCCAAACCGAATTCCGGTATGGAGAAGGATAATGACTGAAGTAGTAATTGTGGATGCGGTACGTAGCCCGATGGGGAAATCCCGGGGCGGCGTTTTCCGCAATGTGCGGGCCGAAAATTTGTCCGCGGAGTTGATCAAGGCCTTGCTGGAACGCAACGCGGCTTTGAACGCTGCTGAAATCGAGGATGTGATCTGGGGATGCGTGCAGCAAACTCTGGAGCAGGGTTTCAACGTGGCGCGGATGGCGTCCCTGCTGGCCGGTTTGCCCCACTCCGTGTCTGCGCAAACCGTGAATCGCTTATGCGGCTCGTCAATGACCGCAATTCATACGGCGGCGGGCGCAATTCACGCGGGTATCGGTGGCGTTTACATCTGTGGCGGGGTCGAGCATATGGGCCATGTGCCCATGAATCATGGTGTTGATCCCAATCCGGCGCTGTCAGTCAACGTCGCCAAAGCCTCCGGGATGATGGGGTTGACCGCGGAATTGCTGGGGACGATGAATCAGATTTCGCGCGAAGCCCAGGACGAATTTGCACTCAATTCGCACAAGCGCGCGCATGCGGCGAACATCAATGGTGGTTTTGCCAACGAGATGATCGCAATCGCGGGACATGATGCGGACGGCGCCGTGACTTTGGTGCGCAACGACGAGGTTGTGCGCGCGGATGCGAGCATGGAAGGTCTGTCGGCGCTGAGGCCCGTATTCAACCCCGCCAGTGGCACGGTGACCGCAGGCAACAGTTCGGCCATTTCGGATGGCGCGTCGGCGGTCCTGGTTATGTCGGCTGAAAGGGCGGCGGAGCTGGGTCTGAAGCCTCTGGCGAAAATCCGTTCCATGGCCAGCGCGGGCTGTGACCCCTCGGTCATGGGGCGTGGTCCGGTGCCGGCTTCGCAGAAAGCGCTCAAGCGTGCCGGCCTGGAACTGGCTGACATTGACTACATCGAACTCAATGAGGCTTTCGCCGCGCAGTCGCTGGCCGTACTGAAGGAACTCAAACTGACCGACCAGCAGGATAAGATCAACATCAAGGGTGGCGCTATCGCATTGGGACACCCGCTGGGCTGCTCGGGGGCGCGGATCACCGGCGGTCTGGCGCACATCCTGAGGGAACAGGATGCTCAGTTTGGTCTGGCGACCATGTGCATCGGCATGGGGCAGGGGGTCGCGACCGTACTGGAACGCGTCAACTAGCCGCTTGCGGCCGACCTCCTGAATGAGCCGGGCCTCTCGGCCCGGCCTTTTATGAATCGAGTGCCTGGATTGCGGAACGCTCCGGCCCGCAGGGTGGAGCAGACCGCTGATGGGCGGATCATGCCCGGTATTGATGGTCTGTTCTGGGTGACCGCTCGCGACAAATCGAAGTAGATCATGGTAAGTCCGACAGACTGCTAGGATTGTGGGCGGCAGAAACGCAATGGCCTGCGACTTCGCGCTGTCGATCGAATTTTCCGATCCTTCTCGTTAAATAGCGCGACTGTTCGTCTCGAACGATCGAAAAATTCGCTCCGAAACCGCGTTGTCTCGGCTCATCGGTTCCTATCGCCCACACTCCTAGCCGGCGGGTGATGCGGTCGCGCCATTGCACACGTCAAAAATAAAGGCATGGTCATCGAAGTCCGCACCCAGTGTTCCACCGAATCGGATGCGCAGCTGATCGTAGGGCAGGGTTGGCACGAAGCCCGCCAGAAACCGCCCACCAAATACGGCGCCGCCAGCGTCAAGCAGAGCGCCGACATCAACGCTTTCGCCGGTTTCTGCGCCACCCAGCAAGGTTTCCACGATTATGGATTCCAGGATTGAGGCTTCAAGAAAAAAGCCCGGCACCTCAATTTCGAATGCGGCAATAGATGCTGGTGTCACGTCCGCGGTCAGGCTGACATTGGTCGCAAATCCGCCCACGCCCGTGACCGGGTCGAGCCCGGTGCCGGCGATCACCACGGTGGCGAAGCTGTCGGGGTCGCCGTCGGTGGCGTTTTCGGGGTCATTGATCGCGCAAACCGGAGTAATCAGGCCAAGCAGGGCTTCCAATTCACAGCCACCTCCTGAGGTTTCCGTCGTGACCGCCCCGCCACCGAAGTCTGTGCAGCTAAAGCCGGAGATATCGGTGCCCGGCTCGAAGCTGTCACCGCCACCGCCGCCGCCGGCGCCGCCGTCAGCGCCGCCATCAGCGCCGCCACCGTTAAAACGGCCGCTGTCTCCGTCACAGGCAGCCAGTCCCAGCATGAGCAGAGAACTGAACAAAAACAGGCGAGGCAGGGAAACCATGACGGCTGCTCCTATTGCGACTACAGGTTCACTATATATTCCAGATGTTTGAGAGCAAATTGCAAGCCCGGTTTACGCAAATGCCGCCTCACGCGCGCCAGTCCACCGCGGCATCGACGAGCTGGTGAATTCGTTCAAGTGGCTCTCCAAGTTCACCGATGACGGCCAGACTGCCATGCGTCTTTGGGTAGGCGCGGCCGTGAAAACGGCTGTCCGCAATTTCGGTGATCGCGCCGATCTGGCGCTGCGGCATATACAGGACAGTCACCGGCCCACGCTCGCCGGCCAGAACCAGATGCATGATGGAACCCTGCCCTGACGGACAGAGCGCGGCGAAGCGCAGCTTGTCCAGCTGGCCGATGCGGCGAATTCCTACCTTGCGCATCAACCGGTCCATGCTCGCGTCCGTCACTTCGAGCTGATGATCCAGATGCGCTATTTCGCGGTAAACATGGGCTACCGCCTCGTCACCAATAGACCCGTACTGTGGCAGGCTGATGTAGCGCAGTGCAGCGCCCAGGGTCAGCAGTATGGCTGCGACCAGCGACAGCGGGAGCAGTCGCGATATCGAGGGCCGCCTTGCGGCCCTCAGGTCGGCCCGGAGTATGATCCGGCCTTCGAGGCCCGCCGGATACTCGACCTCGGCCAGGACCTTGCTGATGTCGCGATCCAGTTGCTGAGCCTGGGTCGCCGCGCGGGCGGCGCCTGGGCGAGTCGCCAAAGCCGCACGGAATTCCGAGTCGGCATTATTGGGTTCGGCGTAACAACGCCGCAACAACTCAAGATCATCCATGGCGGGATCCTGTGTTGACGGCCGCGGAACCGACCTTGTCCAGCAGCATTTTCTTGGCGCGAAACAAGCGAGTCATCACCGCCCCTTGTCCCAGATCCATGATCTGGGCGATCTCTGCACAGGAAAATCCGCCTATGGCTTGCAGCAGCAGCGGGTCGCGGTAGCCGGGTTCGAGTTGCAATATGCCGCGCCGCAGTTCGTGGCTATCGAGTTCGCGTGCGATCTCGTCGTGGACCTGGGCGATGCCATCCAGATCGATGTCTGCATAATCAAAGCGTTTTCGTTCGAAGCGGCGGGCGTTCTCGCGACGCAGAATTGTCATCAACCAGGCCTTGGCGGCCCCGGCGTCGGTGAGCTGATCCAGCGATCTCCAGGCGCGGAGGAAACTTTCCTGGACGATGTCCTCGGCGCTGGCCTGATCACCGTCGCAAAGCCAGTATGCGTAGCGATACAGGGCCGGGGCGTGGCCGTGGACCAGGGATTCAAACCGCTTGGTTCGGGATTTCATGTCCCTACAGACCGGCCTGGGCCGAAATCCCTTTCCGCGCCGAGGCTAGGACGGAATGAAGTGGATCGGGTACTTGATCGTCATTTCGGCGACTGACTTGGGGCCGAAATTGATCAGGCGCACCCGGTTGATGATCTTGCGCTCGAGTTCCGGATTGCGCAGCTCACTGGACACGATGTTGCAATTGGATACCGCCCCTGACGGCGCAATGGTGATTTCCAGCACCACTTTGCCCTGCAGCGTGGGGTCGCTGCGCAGGGCCCGGTTATACAGGGTATACAGCCCGCCCTTGTTGCGGTCCATGATGATCTGGATCTCTTCCAGAGAACGGCCCTGCAACTGTTTGTCACCGCCGAAACCGAGTTGCTTGTCCGGTGTGCCGATGCCGCCGGTGGCCCCGATATCCGACGTGACTTCGGTGGTCTGTCGGCCGCTGAGACCGGTGCGCGGCGTAGTGGTCGCGCGCCGGGCCGTAGCTATGCCACCGCTGCCGCTGGACAGGTTTGAGGTGATGATGCCGCCACTGATGTCGGACGGGCTGGCTTCAGCTGAGGCAGCTGACTGGGTCAGCGGGCGTGGCGTATTGAGGCCGGCAATCGGGTTCTGGCGCAGATCGTCCAGCGCGCTGAACTGCGCCGTAAATTCCTGCCGAACTCGCCGGGCGGCGAGTTCACGCTGGACGCTGGGATCGACGGGTTTCGGAGGCTCGGTTTCGGGTTCAGGCTTGGCCTCCACCTCGACTTCGGGCGCGGGTTCCGGTTCGGCGACTTC
>JBFIIN010000224.1:0-6144 GCA_041601225.1 Oceanococcus sp. | reverse complement strand
GCAGTGCCGGCTTCAGGTCCGGTGGCCTGGAAACCCGCTCGCCCAGGGCGCCCATGGCCAGGGCGACCTGATCGTAAGCGGTTTCGTGCAGATCGGCGTTGATGGTCTTGTCGGTGGCCAGGGTCCCGGCCAGCAGCCGGCGCAGGGGTTTGCGGGTGGACTCGCCCAATCCATCGAAATCGCCATCCCGGGTTCCCAGCGCTTTCTTGAGCATGGTGCGCACGGGTTCAAGGCCGACGCGCTCCGTGAGCTTGACCATGCCCCACTGGCGATCGCAGCACACCAGGAAGATGATCGGCAATTGATGCCGCACGGCGGTTTCGATTTCCTGCGGATGAAAGCCCATCGCGCCATCGCCGATCAGGCAATAGACGGGATGCTGTGGGCGCGCCACGGCGGCGCCGATGGCCTGACCTAGGCCGGCACCGAGATGGCCGAAATGGTGGGTGCCCAGCTGCGCGTTCGGCCGGCGCAGGCGGGTATAGAAGTTGCCCCAAACGGCGGTATTGCCACCGTCGAACACCACCACGGAATCCGCGGGCATGACCGTGTTGCAGATCGCCGCCACATGGGCGGTGAGCATGGGTTCGCCCTGATCCGCCAGCGCCTTGTCCAGCTCGCGGCGATGTTCGTCGCGCTGCGCTTGCAGCTGTTTGACGGCCCGGCCGCGATCCGGGGCCGGCGCCGCGTCCTTCATGGCGGCGTTCAGGGCCTGAAGATAGGCCTTGAGGTCGGCCTACACCGCGAGGTCGGTCCGGTGATTGCGGCCGAGTATGTCCGCATCGATATCGACCTGGATGAAAGCCTGCTCCTCGGGCTTGCGCCAGTAAGGCGGGCGCCCCCACCAGTCCGTCTCGCCCAGATCCGAGCCCAGGCACAGGATGCAATCGGCTGCGTTGCGCACTGCATTCACGGCCTCGATATGCATGATCGGAAAGACCAGCTCATCGTCCTCCGGGATCACTCCGCGCGCGCCCCAGGACGTGGTCACCGGCGCCTGCAGCCGATGCGCCAGTTCAGCCACTTCGGCCGATGCCTGTGCGTGCAAGGCGCCGCTGCCCACATGCAGGACCGGCAGTTGCGCGCCGGTCAGCAACTCCACCGAGCGGGCGATGGCCTGGTTGGTCGGCAACAGCGCCTGCGTGTTGCGATACTCCGAGGGGCTTAGCAGCCGCGCTGGCGCTGGCATCTGGCCGTTGATCAGCGTCTCCGGCACGTCCAGATGGACCACGCCGGGCCGCCCCTGGAAACAGGCACGCAGGGCTTTGTGCATCAGCTCTTGCAGACGGTCCGCCGATTTGACGGTCTGCGACCACTTGCTCATGGCGCCGATCACGCCAGACTGATCGAAGCACTGATAGGCGCCGCCACGGTCCGGGTAGGCGATCTGCGGCCGGCGCGATGAGGTGATGAGCAGGACCCGGTTGCCTTCGTTCTGCTCCACGGCGACGCCGGACAGCGCATTGGCCACACCCGGGCCATTGCTGGCCATGGCCACGCCCAGCCGGCCGGTCAAGCGAGCATAGGCGCCGGCGGCGTGCAGGGCGGTGGCCTCGTGGCGCGGCGTGATCAGTCTCATGCCCAGGTCATGACAGCCCGCGAAGAATTGCAGATAGGTTCCGTCGATGATGCCGAACAGATGGTCGACTCCCTCGGCCTGCAGCATTTCCGCCAGCAGTCGGCCGCCGCTCACTTTCGATGACATGACAACTCCCTGTTTGCAATTGGCCTCAGCATAGTCATGCCGGCCCACGCGCCCTTGATCTGGAACAACTTCTGGTGCGGCGGCCGCGGTGGGCTCCGGCCGCTCATGCGCGCAACTCGCTGGCAAAACGGCGACGCATGCTGCGCAGATACTGCGCGGGCCACAGGCGCCACAGAACGCTGCCGAACCAGGACAGTCGATCCGGGAACAGCCAAGGCCGCCCGCGGGCTTCGGCCTGCAGAATCCGGGCGGCCATCCATTCGGGACTGCGGACCTCGCCGGTCGTGGAGCGGGCGTGACGCGCCGCTGCGCCATCCGCGCCCAGCGCATTGCGTTCGATGGGCGTGTCGAGGAATGACGGGTAGACATTCAGAATGCGGATGCCGTCGTCGGCGAGCTCGCAGCGCAGGACCTCGAAAAACTGTCCGAGTGCCGCCTTGGCCGCGCAGTAAGCGGCCCGCCCGGGTAGGGGCATCCAGCCGGCCATGGAGCCGATATTGACGATGCATCCCCGTGAGGCCCGCAGCAGCGGCAACGCCAGCACGGCCAGGCGCACCGGCACCTGCCAATCCACCGCCATGACGCGCTCGAATACGGCGGGATCGGTATCGGCAACGCGGGAGCGATGGGTGATGCCGGCATTGTTCAGCAGCAGATCAAGCCGACCATATCCGCACTGCAGTTCGTCGAACAGGCGGCGCTGAAACGCCACCTCGCACAAATCGCCGGCCAGGGTGGCAAGCGGCGTGTTCGCGCGCCCGCGCAGGGTCCGCTCCCGTTGTCGCAGCAAGGCCTCGTCGCGATCCACCAGCAGGAGCGCGTCGCCGCGCCGCTGGCAGGCCTGGGCCAGGGCCCAGCCCAGGCCGCTGGCGGCGCCGGTAATCAGCACGACGTTCATCGATTCCCCTTGCCGGGTTGCGCATCGGCGTAGCACTGGAACGCTTCGCGTGAAGTCTTTTGCAGGCGGTAGCCGAACGCGGATTTGAGCCTGGCGTTGTCCAGAACCGGTCGATAACGCAGAAAATCCAGCTGCGCCGGTCCGTAACGGGTGAGGCCCAGACGATTCCCCACCGACAGACCGGCGCGCAGCAGCGGGGCCGGAATCCGCAGCAGGGGCTTGCCCAGCAGCGCGGCGATTTCCAACAGGGTGAGCGCGCCATCGCCGGCCACGTTGAATACGCCGCTGATGCCCTGGCTGACGCCGTGCTCGATGACGCCCAGCAGATCCTGATCCCAGATGAACACGAACGGCGAATCGCAGCCACGCACGGCCAGCACACAGGGTTTTTCGAACAGACGGGTGATCAGATTGCGGGTCTGCGCGCCGATCACGGTTCCCACCCGCAGCACCAGCTGCTGCAGATCCGGGTGGTGGCGGCGGTGATCGGCCAGCATCTCCTCGACCAGGCGCTTGTGATCCGCGTAGGCGAATTCCGGGTTGCCACGCAAGGGATCGGTTTCGCTGAGCCAGGCCGGATTGTCGGCGTGATAGCCGTAAGCGGCCCCGGAGCTGGTTACCGTCAGGTGCCGGACGCCGGCCTCGCGGCAGGCCGCCAGCACGTTGCGGGTGCCGCGGACATCGATATCGTAATCGCGGGCCGTATCGCCGCTGTCCTGCAAGACCGCGGCCAGATGCACGACGTGGGTGATCGACCGCGCGCGCAGGAGTCCGGCCAGCGCGGGATCGCGCACATCCAGGGTCTGGGTGCGGCAGGGCAGGTCCGCGGGCAGGCGCAGATCGATCCCGTAAACATCGTGGGCGCGTGCCAGCCGGCCAGCGAGCTGGCTGCCCACATAGCCGCCGATACCGGTAATCAGCACCTTCATGGCGGCCGCCGCGACCAGAACGCAGCCAGGCTCAGTCCGGAGATCAGATGCCAGACCCCCCAGCACGCAGCGATCAGAATCATGCCGCCGGCCTGCGGGAAGAACGTGAACAGCAGGGTCAGGCCCAGGCCGGAATTCTGAATCCCGACTTCCAGCGTCACCGCGCGGCGCTGCGCCGTGGGCAGGCGGAACAGGGCCGCCACGGTCGCGCCGGTGGCCAGCGCGAGCAGATTGTGGAACACAACCAGCGGCACGATGATGCCGATGGCCTGGGCCAGCAAAGTCTGGTTCTTGCGCACCGCCAGGGCGATGAAGACCAGGAACACCAGCAGACTGATGACCCGCATGGGCTTGTCCGAGGCCGCGGCAAAACCTGGCTTGCGCGCGCCCACCCACATGCCCAGCCCAATGGGAACGCCCAGGACAAGGACCACCACCGCCAGCATCTGCAGCTGCGGCACGGCGATCTCGCGCAGCATGGGCGCGGTATGGGGGTTCAGCGCGGCATAGAAGCGGAAATTGAAGGGTGTCATCACGACAGCCGCCACCGACGAGAACGCGGTCATCGTGACCGACACCGGCAGGCTGCCTCGCGCGATCCAGGTCATCAGATTGGAGAAGGTTCCGCCGGGACAGGACGCCACCAGCAGCAGGCCGAGGGCATATTCCGCGGGCACGGCCAGGGCCCAGGTCACCGCGCAGGTCAGCGCCGGCAGCAGGACGAACTGCGCCAGCAGACCCAGGAGCGGCGCCTGCGGCGCCTGTGCCAGGCGTCGGAAATCTCCGGCTTTGAGTTGCAGCGACGCGCCGAACATCATCGCGGCGATCGTCAGGTTCAGCGCGACGATATCGCTGCGGCTCAGTGCCAGCTCTCCAGCTTCCATCAGCGCCGCGCTGCCGCCATTTCTGTCCTCCCGGAACCATCCCCGTGGCGCTCAACTATGCGCTGAAATCAGTCTGCAAATACTGATCTGGATCAGCACAGAGGCGCAGCGCCGAGGCCGCGTTCGGGTGTCCCGAAATCACGGGCCACGGTGGCGCAGAGTCTGACCATGAGCCGGAACGGCGGACCAGAAGACGCAATGCGGCGAATAGCCGGGCAGCGGGTGTCTGAAGGAGACGGGCGCGCGTCCCGGGCCGCTCCCGATCAGGGAGCCAGCGGCGGCGGATCGCCTTTTTCCGGCGACGGGCCCAGGGCCGGGGTCAGGCGCTGGCTGCCGCTGGCGGTTTGCAGCATCACCGGATCCGGCGCCTCCAGTGGCGTCGGTGCCTGGACCGGCGAGTAGTACCACTCGGCCTGCACCCGGTCCGGCGTGATATCCATCAGCATGTAGCCCAGCTGCTCCTCGTTGGCGTGTTTCATGTGGGGATTCTCGCCGTTGAGCATCAGCCCCCGCCACACCGGTACCGGCACCTGCGCGACGCCACCGCAGCACAACTCGACGCCGAGGCTGCCTTCTCCGGTCAGCGGATTGTAGGAGTTGAGGTCGTTGGGCACGCGCGGCAGGTCGCAGGCGATCACCGCGTGGATGTCGCCGAAGATGAACACGCTGTTCTGGATGCCGTTGGTCTGGATCAGGTCATAGACCTGCTCGCGATCGTACTGGTAGCCGTCCCAGGCGTCTTCGTTGACCCAGCAGGTCTGTTCCGGCGGCGAGGTGCAGCCGGTCAGCGGATTGGTCGGGCCGGCGACGAGCGGCGCAAAGGTCGTGCCGTTGCCGATGATCTTCCAGGTCGCCGTGCTGGCGGCCAGCGCCGACAGGAACCACTCCCGCTGTTCGGCTCCGAGGATGGTCTGCGCGGGGTCCACGATGAAGTCGGTGCTCTGCTCGGTGCGGCCGGCCAGGCGGGTGTCCAGCATGATGATGTCGGCCAGCTCGCCGTACGGAATGGTACGGTACAGGCGCCCCAGGCCCTGCGGCGACAGGCCGGTGACGCCGTCTTCCAGGCGCGGTTCTCCGGCCGCCGGGGCGTCGAAGCCCGGTCCGTTGTCGCGGATCGGCATCCATTCGAAGTACGCCCGCAGCGCCCAGCCCACGCGCTCGGTCCAGAAGCCCTCGCCCTCCGCGCCTTCGGTATGGTTCGAGGCGCCGGTGGCGTAGCTGTTGTTGGTGGTCTCGTGGTCGTCGATGGTTGTGATCCACGGGTGCTGGCGATGCGCTTGCTGCAGGTCCGGGTCGGTCTTGTACTGCGCGTGGCGCTGGCGGTAGTCGGCCAGGGTCAGGATCTCCCGGTCGGGTTCGTGGGCGCGGATCTGGGCGCCGCCGCCCTCGTAGATGTAGTCGCCCAGGTGGATCACCAGATCGAGGTCGGCGCGCGCGCCGATGCGGCCAAAGGCGTTGAAGAAGCCAAAGGTGTAGCTGTTGCAGGCCGCCGAGGCGATGCGCAGCTGGTCGACCTGATCGGTGCGCGCTGGCGCGGTCTTGGTGCGGCCGACCGGTGATTCCACGACCGTACCGTCGGACAGCGTGGCGAAGAAGCGGTAGTAGTAGGTGGTGAAGCTGGCCAGCCCGGACGGGTCGACCTTGACCGTGAAATCGCGCTCGGCGCTGGTCACGAAGCGCCCCGACCTGATCGGCTCGGCCAGATCGGGGGTGGCGGCCAGCACCCAG
>JBFIIN010000223.1:0-6147 GCA_041601225.1 Oceanococcus sp. | reverse complement strand
CGGCGCTGATCGTCGCGCCCACCTCGCTGATGGCCAACTGGCGCAACGAGGCCAAGCGCTTCACCCCCGACCTCAAGGTGGTGGTGATGCAGGGCGCCGAACGGCACCAGCGCCGCGCGCAGGTGGAACACGCCGACCTGATCCTAAGCACCTACCCGCTGCTCAGCCGCGATGCGCAGGCGCTGCGCGCCCAGGCCTGGTCCTGGCTGGTGCTGGACGAGGCGCAGAACGTGAAGAATCCGCGCACCAAGGCGGCCCGGCTGATCCGCGAGCTGAAAACCGACCATCGCCTGTGCCTGACCGGCACGCCGCTGGAAAATCATCTGGGCGAACTCTGGGCCCAGTTCGATTTCCTGATGCCGGGCTTTCTCGGCGATGCCCGCCAGTTCAAGCTGCGCTACCGCACGCCGATCGAACAGCACGGCGAGCCCGAGGCGCGCGAGGAACTGGCCCGCCGGGTCGCCCCCTTCATGCTGCGCCGGACCAAGGACGCGGTCGCCACCGAGCTGCCAGCCAAGACCGAGATCGTGCGCGCGGCCAGTTTCGGCGCCGCCCAGGCTCAGCTCTACGAGAGCATCCGCATCGCGATGGACAAGCGCGTGCGCGAGGCCATCGCCAAACAGGGCCTGGCGCGCAGCCACATCACGATCCTCGACGCGCTGCTCAAGCTGCGCCAGACCTGCTGCGACCCGCGTCTGCTCAAGCTGGCCCAGGCCGGCCAGGTGAAGGAGTCGGCCAAGCTCGAGATGCTGATGGAGCTGCTGCCCGAACTGCTGGAGGAGGGCCGCCGGGTGCTGCTGTTCTCGCAGTTCACGCAAATGCTGGGGCTGATCGAAGGCGAGCTCACCCAGCGCGGCATCCGCTACAGCAAGCTCACCGGCCAGACCCGCAAGCGCGAGGAGGCCATCGCGCAGTTTCGCGGCGGCGAGGTCGACCTGTTCCTGATCAGCCTCAAGGCCGGCGGGGTCGGCCTCAACCTGCCCGAGGCCGACGCCGTGATCCTCTACGACCCCTGGTGGAATCCGGCGGTGGAAACCCAGGCCGCCGACCGCGCCCACCGCATCGGCCAGAACAAACCGGTGTTCGTCTACCGGCTGCTGGTGGAGAACAGCGTGGAAGAGACCATCGTCGGCATGCAGGACAAGAAGCGCGCGCTGGCCGAGGCCATCTACCGTGGCCAGGCCCAGCGCGGCGAGGCCCTGTTCGATGCCGACAGCCTGCGGGCGCTGTTCGCGCCGGTGGGCGAAAGCTGACGATCACTGCGGGAACCCAGCCTGGACAGCGACCTGCGCCACCACCGACCCGGTGCCGTTCTCCAGCGCAAACACGCACGCCGGCGGCGCCTTGCTGCGGATAGCGCAGGATCTTCTGGTATCCGCGGCGGCGCGAAGCATCGCAGAAATTGCATTGGTAATTGGCGCGCCCCGTCATACGCAACTTTAGCGGGCTAAAATTGCGCTGCTTCGGCTTTTCGGCGCCGAGGCACAGGTACCGATACCCGCGCTCTGCTGTCGGCCAGCGGGCCCGCGCTGCTGGCCATCTGCAAGATGTGCCATTACCGCTGAGTAAAGAGGCAATTCGACGCCAACAACGAGGTAATTCCTGTTGAATTGCCCCGTTTCCTGTCTATACTTGCCGCATTCTTCGGCGGGAAAGGCCGTGCACTCACTCAACCCAGATTTCCTGGCCGGGCTGTCGTTCACTGCCGAGCAGCTCAAGAGCATTCGCGCCATCGGCGATGCCCGCGGCCGCCAGGCGCTCTGGTATCAACAGGTACCGGAAGTGCTGAAGGAACTGCGCACGCTCGCGGTCATCGAGTCCACCGAATCTTCCAGCCGCATCGAAGGGGTCACCGTAGCGCCCGAACGCCTGGAACCGCTGGTGCTGCAGCGCGCCGACCCGCAAAGTCGCTCCGAGCAGGAGTTGGCGGGCTACCGCGATGCGCTGGCGCTGATCCATGAGTCCGGCGCCGACATGCCGTTCAGCGCCAATGTGATGCAGCAGCTGCACGGCCTGCTGTATCGCTATATGGCCGACCCGGGCGGGCACTGGAAGCAGGCGCCCAACGACATCATCGAGCGTCATCCGGACGGGCGTGAACGCCTGCGCTTCGCACCGACCCCGCCGCATCTGACCGCGATCCAGGTCGAGCAGCTCGGCGAACGCTTCGGCCGGGCCCGCGACACCGCACAGGAAGCGCTGGTCATCGTGCCGCTGGCGATTCTGGATTTCCTGTGCATCCACCCCTTTCGCGATGGCAACGGCCGCATCGCCCGGCTGCTGAGCCTGATGCTGCTGTATCAATTCGGCTACGAAGTGGGCCGCTACATCAGCCTGGAACGGGTGATTGAGCAAAGCAAGGACACCTATTACGAAGCCCTGGAGGCCAGCTCCCAGGGCTGGCACGAGGCCCGCCACGATGTGATGCCCTGGCTCGACTACTTCTGGGGCCTGTTGCTGCGAGCTTATGGTGAGTTCAAAACGCGCATGGATGCGGCCAAGCCCACCGCCTATGGCGGCAAGTCCCAGCAGGTGCGCCACGCGGTGCTCCAGCAACCAGCTGCCTTCACGCTGAGCCAGATCGAACAGCAATGCCTGGGCGTGAGCCGCGATCTGGTGCGCCATGTGCTGCGCCAGATGAAAGACGAACAGCGGGTGGCCGTGATCGGTCGCGGCCGCGGCGCGAAATGGCAGCTCACCGACAGCACCAAGGGAGAAACACGTGACTAACAACAGCACCCCGCAAGATCCGGGGCACAGCCTGGATCCCGCGGTCGCCAAGCGCCGCGAACTGGAACAGATCCTGCCCGAAGCCTTCAGCGAAGGCCGCCTGGACATCGAGGCGCTGCGGCGCGCGCTGGGCGAGGAATCCTTGATCGAAGGCGGCGAGCGCTACCGCCTGGACTGGGCTGGAAAATCCGCGGCCTACCAGGTGCTGCAGACCCCCAGCAGCGCCACCCTGCGCCCGCAGCGCGAATTGTCGGTGAACTTTGATGCCGCCCAGCATGTGTTCATCGAAGGCGAGAACCTGGAGGTGCTCAAGGTCTTGCAGAAGGCCTATTTCGGCAAGGTCAAGCTGATCTACATCGACCCGCCCTACAACACCGGCTCAGATGCCTTCATCTACCCGGACCGCTTCCAGGAAAGCAAGGAGGACTATCTCAAGCGCATCAACGAGCTGGAGGATGACGGCACTCTGATGCGCGAGGGTTTCTTCCGCAAGAACAGCCGCGAGAATGGCCACTACCACTCAAACTGGCTGAACATGATGCTGCCGCGCCTGTACATCGCCCGCAATCTGCTGCGCGAGGATGGCGTGATCTTCATCTCCTGCGACGACAATGAGGTGCACAACCTGCGCTGTCTGATGAACGAGGTGTTTGGGGAAGAGAATTTCATCGCCAGCGTGATCTGGCAGAAAGTTTTTTCGCCCAAGAACAGCGCGAAGTATTTCTCAGAAGACCACGACTACGTGCTGATCTATTGCAGAAACGCGGAAATCTGGCGACCTCGGCTCTTACCAAGAACTCCGGAAATGGAAGCCCGGTATGACAATCCCGATAATGACAAGCGCGGCCCTTGGACGTCTGGCGATCTTGCAGCGAGGAACTATTATGGTGAGGGTACCTATTCGATCACCGGCCCGTCAGGGCGCGTGATCGACGGCCCACCTCCAGGGTCTTATTGGCGCGTATCAAAAAACCGATTTCAAGAACTCAATGCAGACGGCAGAATTTGGTGGGGCGATGGCGGCGACAACGTTCCCAGGCTTAAGAGGTTCTTGTCAGAAGTCAAAGAGGGCCGAGTCCCACAAACCCTCTGGAAACACGACGAAGTCGGCCACACCCAGGAAGCGAAGCGCGAACTGCTAGCCCTGGTCGATTTCCCCGACTCCGACAGTGTCTTCGACACCCCCAAGCCCACCCGCCTTATCCGTCGCATGCTGCAGATCGGCAGCAGCGACAGCGAGCCGGATCTGGTGGTCGATTTCTTTGCCGGCTCCGGCACCACGATGGAAGCCGTGCTACGCCAGAACCTCGAGGACGGCGGCCAGCGGCGCTGTATCAATGTGCAACTGCCCGAAGCTTTGGGCACCGACCAGATAGGGCTGGAACACATTGCGGATGTGGCTCGCAGCCGCGTGCGCAATGCGATTGAAGGGCTCAAAAACAACGCTGATCTGGCCAGCGAGTTGCCCGAAAATCTGGGCTTCAAATCCTTCGTCCTCACCCCCTCCAACCTCAAACAATGGCGCGGCGACGGCATAGCCACCGCCGAGGAACTGGCGGCGCAGATGCAGATGTTCGTGCAGTCGGAGAAGGACGGGGCGAAGCTCGAAAACCTCTTCTACGAGCTGCTGCTGAAATTCGGCCAGGAGCTGACTACGCCGGTGGAGAAGCTCACAATTTGCGAGCAAACCGTCTATGCGATTCGCGAGCGGGCCATGTTGTTCGTGCTGGCCGGTTTCAGCGAGCCGATGATCGACGCCCTGCTGGCCTTGAAACCGGACGAGGTGATCGCACTGGACTCGGTCTTCGCCGGCTCGGATGAGCTCAAGACCAATTTCGATCTGCAATGCCGCGATGCCGGCGTGCGCTTCAGCTGCCTGTAGGCCGTACGCATGAAACTGCAATTCGACGCGCAACAGGATTTTCAGCTTGCCGCGATCGAGGCCACGGTCGAGCTGTTCGCCGGCCAGCCGGATGCCTCGCAACAGCCGGTGGGGATGGGCGACGAGACGCCCTCTTCGCTGCAATTCAATGAGCAGGGGGTGGCCAACCGGCGGGTGATCACCGACGCGCAATGGCTGAAAAACCTGCAGGCCGTGCAGACCAGCCAGCAGTTGGAGCCCAGCACGGCGCTGGCGCCATTGACCGACAGCGACGGGCAGGCGCTAGGCGCCTTCCCCAACTTCACCGTCGAGATGGAAACCGGCACCGGCAAGACCTACGTTTATCTGCGCACGATTCACGAGCTGCATCGCCGCTACGGCTTTTCCAAGTTCGTGATCGTGGTGCCCTCGGTGGCGATCCGTGAGGGGGTGCTCAAATCCCTGGAAATCACCCGTGCGCATTTTCAGACCTTGTACGATTTTTCCCGGGTCGAACATGGCGTTTACGACGCCTCCCGGGTCAACCAGCTGCGCAATTTCGCGCTGTCCGATGCCTTGCAGATTCTGGTGATTAACATCGATGCCTTTGCCAAGGATTCCGATTCCGGCAGGGGCCGCAAGGGCAACGTGATTAACCAGCTGCGCGAAACCGGCACGCGGCCCATCGAATTCATCCAGGCCGCCAACCCCATCGTGATTCTGGACGAACCGCAGAATCTGGAGACCGACAAGCGTAAGCAGGCCATCGCCCGGCTGAATCCGCTGTGCACGCTGCGCTACTCGGCCACCCATCGCGACAGCTACAACCTGATCTACAAGCTGGATCCGGTGCGCGCCTACGAGCTGGGACTGGTCAAGCAAATCAGCGTGGACTCGGTGATCGATCTGTCCAGCCGCAACCAGGCCTTCATCGAGGTGGAGTCCTTCAAGACCGGCGCCCGCTCGATCTCGGCCAAGGCATCGATCTGGGTCAACCAGCGCAGCGGACCCAAGAAGAAACGAGTGACGCTGAAAAACGGCGACGACCTGTTTGCGCTGTCGAATCAGCGCGAGATTTACAAGGACGGTTTCATCGTCAACGAGATCGATGCTGGCGAAGGATTCGTGCGCTTCGCCAATGACGTGACCGCCCGCATCGGGGTGGCGCACGGCAATCTGGGCGAGACCATTCTCAAGCTGCAGATCGAAGCCACGGTGCGCCGGCACTTCGAGAAGGCGCGCAAGCTGGAGCCGCAGGGGATCAAGGTGCTGTCGGTGTTCTTCATCGACCGGGTGGCCAGCTATCGCGTGTATCAGGAGGATGGCACGACCACGCTGGGGCCCTTCGGGCGCTGGTTCGAGGACTGCTACACGCGCTATGCAGCCATGGCGGAGTACGCCGGCTTGTATGAATATGCGGCCGCCGCGGTGCACAACGGCTACTTCGCGCAGGACAAGCGCGCCGTGTCGCCCTACGCCGAATCCACCTGCAAGACCAAGGCGGCCGCGGAAAGCGGGGCCTTCGAGCTGATCATGCGCGACAAGGAGCGGCTGCT
>JBFIIN010000222.1:0-6150 GCA_041601225.1 Oceanococcus sp. | reverse complement strand
GTCGCCGCTAAGCCCTTACCAATCTCGGATGCGAGACTCGTAACAGAGGGGCCAGAGCCCCAAAAGCAAGAAGCCCGCCGAAAGGCGGGCTTCTGCATCCTACGGATGAAACCTCAGGACTACGGTATCCCGGGTAGCGACTGCATCAGCCAGCCCTGGACCCGAACATCATCCAGATGATCGTTAGCGGTCGCACAGACACCCACTAAATAGGTCCCTGACGGGACGATTTCAGTTGCAGAAACTGAAACCTGGGCGGGCGTATATGGCAAAGTCGCATGCTGGAACAGCAGGGCGGACGTTGGCGCGCTCGAGAACGGCACCAGGCCGCCGCCAGCGTCATAACAGAAATCGAGGTCCACTTGATCTCCAATTCCGGTAACGCTGTCATCGAGTATCGTCAAGGTGGCCGTTCCGCTCAGCTGTATCTGCTGCGGACTGCTCACCGTCGCCGGCGTACCCACAAAAGCCCGAGGACCGAAGGAAAAGACTCCGACGTATTCATCCAAGTCGTGAACGGCGAGGACGCCATCACCACCGCGATTGCCTTTTTCACCACGTGGACCCTCGGGACCTGCCGGGCCTGCGGGACCAGCGGGGCCTACCGCGCCATCAGCGCCATCGGCACCATTAGCGCCCGGGGCACCATCAACACCATCAGCGCCTGCGGGACCTGCGGGGCCTGCGGGACCCGTCGCACCATCAGCGCCTGCCGGACCCGCGGGGCCTGCGGGGCCTGCGGGACCCGCTGCACCATCAGCGCCTGCTGGGCCAGCCGGGCCTACTGGACCCGCTGGACCTGCCGGACCTTCACCACCGCGATTACCTTTTTCGCCGCGCGGACCTTCCGGGCCTGCGGGGCCTGCCGGACCAGCGGGACCCGTTGCACCATCAGCACCTGCCGGGCCTGCTGGACCAGCGGGACCCGTCGCACCATCAGCACCTGCGGGGCCTGCCGGACCAGCGGGACCCGTTGCACCATCAGCACCTGCGGGGCCTGCTGGACCTTCTGGGCCTGCGGGTCCTGCAGGTCCTGCTGGACCGTCACCACCGCGATTGCCTTTTTCGCCTCGCGGACCTTGCGGGCCTTCAGGCCCGGCAGGCCCTGCCGGGCCGGGTGCACCGTCGGCGCCCGGAGCACCATCCGCACCATCCGCACCAGCTGGACCCGCCGGACCCGTCACCAGGCTCAGCACCGTCAGCGAATACTCGGCGCTGGTCGATTCAGCCTCCGATAAGCCGGGCAGTTCCAGATAAACTGTGTACTCGCCGTCCGCCAGAGCGGCTGGCAAGGTCGCTTCGATATGTGTTTCCGATGCCGAGGTCACGACCAGATCCACCCCGCCCAAGCGCACGACCGGGGTACCCGGAGTGAAACCAAGAATGCCAAAATCGCCGTCGATAAACAGCGTGTCACTGGCGCGATCGGCGAAGACGGTATGGATATCCACGGTATCCTGCGCCAGCGCCTGGGCGCTGAACACGCTCATTACCAGGACTCCCGCCAATAAGCGTAATCGAGACGAAACCGGCCCCCCCCGGGCCCAAGAGTATAAGCCTTGCATAGCAACCCCCAAAAGTTGTTAATAATTCCACTAAGTGCCAAGTCAGGACTAGACAAATCGCGGGGAAGCCCCCCCCCCCCGAAACATCGACTCTAGCACACCCCTTTTCCGATTATGAACCCCCCGTTTAAAATCAGTAATCCGTCAACAACCGTCGAATAGGAGCGGCTGTGGCTGCACCTGGGCGCGCGGATCCAGCATGTCAGGTAACGGAAATTCAAAGATCAAAGCGATCTGCCCAGGACTTTATGCAGAGCCGATCCAGTCGGCGAGCCGCCTTTCCAACCACATGCTTGGTCGCAGATAGCTGTCGGCGGCAATAAATCCCACATGTCCGCCCCGGCGGGAAACTTCCAGGGTGACCGGTGGCGCAAGCTCGCTGGCCGCAGGCAGGCTGCTCGTCGGCATGAACGGATCGTCGGCGGCATTGACGATCAAGGTCGGCCGCTTGATGTCCCCGAGAAACTGGCCGCATTCGCTGCGCCGATAATAGTCCCGCGCATTGCGAAACCCATTGAGCGGCGCGGTATAGGCATCGTCGTACGCAAAGAAATCCGCCGCCCCGAGAACCGCGGTCATAACAATATGCGAACTCAGATCAACGGCCGCATGTTTACGAATGACCTGCGCTTTCAGATCGCGCAACAAGCGATTCTGGTACTGGCGGGCGAAACCGGTTCGCAGCTTTTCGGCGCAGGGTTCCAGCCGAAACGGCGCACAGGCCACCGCGGCTCGCACAACAGGCGCCTGGTCGCCTTCTTCAGCCAGCGCCTTGAGGGTCAGGTTCGCGCCCAGGGACCAACCCAGACTGGCCAGATGTACCCCGGGCTCCCGCCTTGCCAGCAGATGCCAGAGATAGCGCAGGTCATCCGTCTGGCCCTGGTGATAACAACGCGTGAGCCGATTCGGCTCGGCTCCTGCGCCGCGCAATTGCAGAATCGCCACTCGCCAGCCCAGCTCGATCAGCCGACCCGCCGTTCCACGCAGATATTTGGACTCGAAACCGCCAGTGAGGCCATGTACGAGCACGGCGATGGGACTGCCCCGCGGCGCTGTTCCTGCCCAGCCTAGATCGACAAAATCGCCGTCCGGCAACTCCAGGCGCTCTTTGCGTATGACCAGTCGCGGCAGGGGCCGCAGCAAGGCGGGCAGGCTGGTTTGCAGATGGCAATTGCGTAGCAGCGGATGGGCTCGGAAAGTCGATTCCACCATCCGTCCATAAGCCGGACTCATGCCGCGGACAGTACGCCCGCCCGCCGCAATTCCTCCAGCAGCAGCGTGCGTGCCACACGCTGTTGCAAATCCCGGGGTTCCATCAAGTTCAGACGTTGCAAATAAGCATGGGCCGCCGCAGGCGGTTCGCCGGCTCGCAGGGCCTGCAGCAGCAAGCGCCATTTGGGCGTGCGCTGCGCCCGGGCCTTCACGGCTTTCAAGGCCTTGCCGAGCACCAGCTCTTGTTCGGTGAAGTCGCAGCCAAAGGGGAATGCCGGGAACAGGCCACGCTGACGAAATGGCTGCAACAGCTGTTCGAGTTGCTGCGGGGTATTGTGACGATAGGCCTCAGGCACCTGCCAGCCCGCCTCGATCTTGCCGGCGGCCTGCGCCTGCTGCAGCAATTCATCCTGAAAACGCGAATCGGCGATCTGAATCATGCGTTTGGCCACTTCGGAATCGGTCTGACTGCGCAGATCGGCGATGCCGTATTCGGTAATCACGATGTCGCGCAGGTGTCGCGGAATCGTGCAATGCCCATAGCGCATCACGATATTCGAGCTGGCCCCGCCACTGTCGCGCACCGCGCGCACCATCAGAATTGAACGCCCCGTAAGCAGATGATGGGCCATCGCCACAAAATTGTACTGGCCACCCACCCCCGACAGCACCCGGTTGTCTTCCAGACCGTCGGAAACCACGGCCCCGGACAGGGTCGCCATCAAACCGGTATTCACGAAGCGGGCGTGGATGCGCTGCTCTTTGTACAAGGCCGGATCGTGGTCCAGCTGATTGATCTTGTACACGCCTGTCATCCAGAACAGGCGGCGTTCTTCCTCGCTCATGGCGTTCAGGGCCGCATAGAAATCCTGCGGCCCGAGGAAAAATCCCCCGTGCAGGACCACGCCGTTGCGCAAGCGGCCGCCCAGGCATTTCGCCTTGAGCTTTTCCCGCGATTCCGGAATCGCCAGATTGGCCATGATGCGCTCGCCATCGGGCGCGATGATGTGGCCCAGCTCGTAACGGCAATCGTCGCGGAACACCCCATGGCGCTGCAACACGGCAAATTCGTCGGTGCGGATGACCCGCTCGCCTTCCTGCTCCAATAAATCCAGAAGCTCGGGCTGCAAATCGTTTTCATCGACTTGCTCTCGATTCAGCAGACGCTGCAATCGTTCATCGTCGTACACCCGGCGCTGCAGGATCCCCGCCTGATAGAGATGCAGGAACCCATCGACGAACATTTCGGTTGCGCCATACAGGCCGCGGGTGAATGGCTCGCGCCCACCGATGCGATCGATCAGCGCGGCATCGCCGTTCTCCATACCCGCTGCGGCAAGCAATTCGCGGTAAGCCGCATTATTGCTGTGCCGTTGTATCGCCGCGTAGACGATGGCATCGCCAAGGGCGCCGATCCCGATTTGGAGTGTCCCGGCGTCGCGCAGCAAGGCTGAAGCGCGCAGCCCGATCGCGTAATCGGCAGTGGTCACCGCCATCTTCGGAGTCGAAAACAAGGTGGTCGAATAACGGGGGTGATCCAGGACAATATCGAAATTGTCCGCGGACACATCGGCGTCGTGCGCCATATACGGCAAATTCTGATTCACCTCGGCCACAATCACATGCGGCCGGCCACTGGCAAGCAGCAGCGTCTGAAGCTCGGGCCCGGTGTCGGGATTGGCCGACAGGCTGTAGCGGGTTTCGCCATCCTGCACGCATTTGCATACCAGCTGCGCCGCCACATTGCAGCCTTGCTCAAAGACATCGCGGGCCGCATGGGTGTAATTCGAGCTGATGTAATTGCGCTGAGCATGAACATTGCCCAGGCGGCTGCCGGGCCGGAAAAAGAATTCGATGACCTCGACATTGGGCGGCAGCTTCCCCGCCGAGAGATCGCTGGCATAGGCCAGATCTGGACAATCGCCAAACACGCGTTCAACGAAGGGCTGCAGAAACGCGCGTTCGAGATCGCTGCCCGCTTGCGGTTTTTCCAAAGTCAGTGCGGTCAGGATGCGCAACTGTATCTGCGGGTCGGCGCAGGCACGCGCGTACAGCGCGTTCATGAGTGCTGCCGGCTTGCCCAGCCCCAAAGGCAGGCCTATGGATATCTGCGTCCCGATCCGGGCAATGATTTCATCGACAGCCGCTTCAGCCTGATCGACAACAGTTGGCAACGTTCCCTGAGTCATCTCCACGTTCCTCGTCCTAGTAGGCGCAAGCTTCAAAAATTCTATGCACGTCGCCGTGCCACTCCGTGCGCCATTGGTTCAGCAACATTTCGGCAGGCGTAGTGCCCTGCTCCGCAATCTCTTCCATGACCTCCAGAAACACGGTTTCGTCGTCGCCGCAGGGACTGTTGCGGCCGCGCGCGGCCAGGCCCTGGCGGGCGATAGCCAATACCTGCAGCGCAAGCGCCTGCAAATCCGTGTTTCGAAATGGCGCCCGCAAGCCCAGCATCGGCGCGGTCAGGCGCAGGGCCTCACGCTCAGCCGCAGTCCAGTCCTTAACCAGCTCCCAACAGGCGTCCAGCGCATCGCTGTCGTACAGCAAACCGACCCAGAACGCCGGCAGGGCGCAGAGCCGGCCCCAGGGTCCGCTGTCGGCGCCACGCATTTCCAGAAAACGCTTGAGGCGCACTTCCGGGAAGGCAGTCGACAAATGATCTTCCCAATCACTGATGCGGGGCTTCTCGCCAGGCAGAGCTGGCAATCGGCCGGCCAGGAAATCCCGAAAACTCTGTCCCGAAGCATCGATGTACCGCCCCTGGCGATACACGAAATACATGGGCATATCGAGCAGGTAGTCCACATAGCGCTCGAAACCCATCCCGGATTCGAAGACAAAGGGCAGCATGCCGGTCCGGTCGGGATCGGTATCGGCCCAGACATGGGCGCGGTAGCTCAGCCAGCCATGCGGCCGGCCTTCGGCAAAGGGGGAATTCGCGAACAGCGCCGTGGCCACCGGCTGCAAGGCGAGGCTGACCCGGAATTTCTTGACCATGTCGGCTTCGGAGGAAAAATCCAGATTGGTCTGCACGGTCGCGGAGCGAAACATCATCTGCAGGCCCAGCCGCCCGACCTTGGGCATGTAGGCGCGCATGATGCCGTAACGCCCCTTGGGCATGACCGGAGTCTGCTCCAGCGACCACAGCGGCGAAAAGCCGACGCCGAGAAAGCCTGCGCCGATTTCGTCGGCAACCGTGCGCACCTCGCGCAAATGGCGGTTCACTTCCGAACAGGTCTGATGCAGGCAGTCCACCAGCGCGCCGGACAATTCGAATTGACCGCCCGGCTCCAGCGTAACCGAGGCCCCGTCCCTCTTCAGCGCGATCGGTTTGCCGCCCTCCAGTACCGGCTCCCAGCCGAACCGCACC
>JBFIIN010000221.1:0-6194 GCA_041601225.1 Oceanococcus sp. | reverse complement strand
GAATTTGTCAGGGCGCTGCCAAAGCGAGAGGTACGAGATTCATTCGCCAATTCAGGCTAGGATTTCCCCTTTCGAATCAGGGTACGGGGATTGAGCATGCAGAGATCAACATCAGGCATCTTTCTGGCATTAACCATGGTCTTACTCAGCGCCTGTGGTGCGGATACACCAACACCAACGGCTCAGCGTGCGCCGGTCGCAGAACCGGCAGACCCGCAAACCGCCCAGCTCTACAACCGATCCTGCCGGTCCTGCCATGCCTCGGGGGCATCGGGCGCGCCATTGACCGGTGACCAGGCCGCCTGGGCGCCACGGGTCGCGCAAGGGCTGGACTTGATGCTGGATCACACGATCTCTGGCTTTAAGGGCATGCCGCCCATGGGCATGTGCATGGATTGTTCGGAAGAGCAGTTTCAGGCTCTGATCGAATACATGGCGCAGACCACACTGCAATAGGAATCGGGCAATGACCATTTCGCGCCGCGACATACTCAAACGCCTGGCCAGCGCCGCCACCTTGGCGAGCGCGGGCGGGCTGCCCGTTCTGGCCCAGGCGGCTCGCCCGGAACGCATTATTCCCTGGCGCAACTGGTCGGGCGCGCAATCCTGTATTCCGGCCCAGCGGGCCGCACCGGGCAGCGTGGATGAACTGGCGCAGCTGATTCGGGCCAGCAGCGGCGGCATCCGGCCAGTGGGTTCGGGCCATTCTTTTAGTGCCTTGGTGCCAACCGACGGCACGATCCTGTCATTGGCGCGCCTCACTGGCCTGGTCGATCACGATGCGGACAGTCTGCAGGCGGAGTTTCAGGCGGGCACGCCCATGTCGGAAATGGGCGAACCGCTCAAGGGTATAGGCCAGGCCTTGCCGAATATGGCGGACATCGACTACCAGACGCTGGCCGGCGCGCTGGCCACCTCCACGCACGGCACGGGCGTGGATTACGGTTCCTATTCCACCCAGGTTGTGGGGCTGCAACTGGTGGATGGGCAGGGACAGGTGCTGGATTGTGATGCCCAGAATAATCCGGAAATGTTTAACGCAGCCCGCGTGTCGCTAGGCGCGCTGGGTGTACTCACCCGGGTGCGCCTGCAAAACCGCAAGGCTTTTCGGCTCAAGGAAAAGATGTGGCTGGCCAAGACCGAGGAATTGCTGGAAGACATAGAGAATCTGAAGCGCGAGAACCAGCATTGGGAAATGCAGGTCTTGACCAATTCCGATTACGCGGCCTCGATCACGCTCAATGAAACACAGGACGCGGCCACGGCCACCGGCGACGAAGAAGACGAAGGCGGCAACAGCTGGGTCAGAGCCATCGAGAAACTGGACAAATATGGCAGCGATTTCCCGCGCGCGCGTCACGCCATCATGAACTTGATTGCGCGCACTGCCGACTTTGAAGAACGGGTCGCGGATTCGTTCAAAATTTACGCCAATGTGCGCAATATCCGCTTCAATGAAATGGAGTATTCGGTGCCCGCCGAAGCGGGACCCGACTGCCTGCGCGAGATCCTGAGTACGATTCACGAGCGCAATCTGCCGACCTGGTTCCCTATCGAATATCGCTATGTGCAGGCCGACGATATTCCGCTCAGCATGTTTGAAGGCCGCGCCAGTTGCGCCATATCCATTCACCAGTACTACCAGATGGATTACCACAACTTTTTCGCCGCCGTGGAGCCGATATTCTGGAAGTACGAAGGCCGCCCGCACTGGGGCAAACTACATACTTTGAATGCCCGCCATCTGGCCAAACTCTATCCCCGCTGGCAGGACTTCCAGAACGCGCGCAGCGCCCTGGATCCGGCCGGAAAATTCCTCAATGCCCATTTGCGCTCGGTACTCGGGGTTCCGGCGTGAAACGCCGCCATTTTTTGGCCGGAGCGGGTGTGGCCGCCGTCGGCGGCCTGTTGTGGTCGCGTCCCGGCGACGAAGGCATGCCCTACGACGACTATTTCCGCACCCTCAACCAGGAGCTGAAAGCCAACGGTCCCATGCGTCCCAGTCTGGTGCTGGACCTGGACCGCATCGATCACAATATCGATCAGGTGGTGAAATCCGCCGGTCGCGACAAAGCCTTTCGAATAGTGGCCAAATCGCTACCCTCCGGGCCGCTGCTGGACTATGTGGCCAAGCGCGCCGCCACCCAGCGCTTGATGGTTTTTCATCAGCCCTTTCTGAATGCGCAGGCCAGGCTTTTCCCCGACAGCGATCTGTTGCTGGGCAAACCGCTGCCGGTGCGTTCAGCCGCGCTGTTCTACCGCGACCATCAGGGCGCATTTCAGCCCGAGCGCCAGTTGCAATGGCTGCTCGATACCCCGGCCCGCCTGCGGCAATATCTGGACCTGGCCCGCGCCCAAAACCTGCGCCTGAACATCAATATCGAACTGGATGTTGGCCTGCACCGGGGCGGCGTCACCGCCAGTCAGGGCTTGCCCGAAATGCTGGCCCTGATTCGCGCGAATCCCAAGGAACTGCAATTTGGCGGGTTCATGGGCTACGACCCGCATGTGGTCAAGATCCCCGGCCTGCTCGCCTCGCGCGAAACGCTGTTTCAGCGGGTGCTGACGGCCTACGGCGCCGCGCTGGATCTGCTGCGCCGGGATTTCCCCGGCCTGGAGCCCGAGCGCCCCATACTCAATACCGCCGGCAGCCCCACCTACAAATTGCATGAGGGGGAATCTATCGCCAATGAGATCGCGGTGGGTTCGGCCATCGTGAAACCGGCGGATTTTGATATCGACACCTTGGCCGACCACCAAGCCGCCGCCTTCATCGCCACCCCCGTGCTCAAGGCCAAAGATGGTCTGCAACTGGCGGGCCTGGATGACAAGGCCAATTGGATCGCCGCCTGGGACATCAACCAGCGCCGCACCTATTACAGCTACGGCGGTTATTGGAAGGCGCGCTACGAAAACCCGCAGGGCCTGCGCAATAACGCCCTGTTCGGTCACAGCACCAACCAGGAAATGGTCAACGGCTCGCCGCGCACCGGCCTGAAGGTGGACGACCAGATTTTTCTGCGCCCCACCCAAAGCGAATTTGTGTTCCTGCAGTTCGGCGATTTGATCGCGACCCGAGCGGGCAAGATCGTGGATTACTGGCCCGTATTCAGCTAGCCGCGCCCAAATATTGTTTTTGATTCGGAGATTCACATGAGCCTACCCCCCGCCTGGCAGGGACGCCTGCGTATTCCCGCCATCGCCGCACCCATGTTTTTGGTGTCCAACCCCGAGTTGGTCGCTGCCTGTTGCAAGAATGGCGTCGTCGGCACCTTCCCGGCCCTGAATATGCGCAGCACAGAAGGTTTCGTGGAATGGCTGGACATACTGGCCGAGCGCCTGACCCCACAGGATGCGCCCTACGGCGTGAATCTCATCGTGCATCGCACCAACCCACGCCTGCAGGCCGACCTGGAACAGGTCGTGAAGTATCAGGTACCGCTGGTGATCACTTCGCTGGGCGCGGTCAAAGAAGTGGTCGATGCCGTGCACAGCTACGGTGGCCTGGTGTTTCATGACGTGACCAATCGCCGGCACGCCGAGAAAGCTGCCGAAGCCGGTGTCGATGGGCTGATCCCGGTGGCCGCGGGCGCCGGCGGCCATGCCGGGGTGATCAACCCCTTTGCCCTGGTGCCGGAAATTCGCAGCGTGTTCGATGGCTATATCGCCTTGAGCGGCTGTATCAGCACGGGGCGCGAAATCGCCGCCGCTCAGGCTTTGGGCGCCGACTTCGCCTACCTGGGCACGCGTTTTATTGCCACCACCGAAGGCAATGCGCCAGCCGCCTACAAGAACATGCTGATCGAGGCCAGCGCCCGCGACATCGTTTATACCCCAGCCATTTCGGGCATACCGGCCAGCTTCCTGCGCCAGTCCCTGGAACTGGCCGGCATGGACCCCAACGACTTGCGTGAAACCCCGGATATCGACCTGGGCGAAGAGTTGAGCGCGTCCAAGGCCTGGAAGGACATCTGGTCGGCCGGCCAGGGCACCACCCAGATTCACGACATACCCAGCACGGCCGAACTTTGTGCGCGTTTGGTGGCTGAATACCAGCAGACCTGCGCGTCGTTGGGCCAAGCTGCTCATCAGCCCATGGCCGCCGTCGCCTAACCGCCTTCATGGCCGGGTTAAGATAAACACCTAGCGGCCCCCAGAGGCCGCACCTTGAGAATTCTGGAGCAACACCATGGGCAAACTGGTTCGTAGCAAACGGCGCGGCCTGTCGCGGCGGAAATTTTTGACCCAGGCGAGCGTAGGCGCAGCAGTGCTGCCCTTGCTTCCCGCTTGCGGCAGTTCTTCGCCGGTATCCGGCGGCGGCGCGGCCCCACCTCCGGGCGGCGGCGGCTCAGGCGGTGATGTGTTTGCCCATGGCATCGCGACCGGTGATCCGCTGACGGACCGCGTCATATTCTGGACCCGCATCACCACCGAGCTTGCTCAGGTCCCCGTGGGCCTGAATATCTACGCGGATCCGGAACTGACCCAGCCGGTCACCAGCGCCACGGGCAGCGCGCAGCCCAGCCGCGACTATTGCGTCAAACTGGACGTCGCGGGTCTGCAACCCGGCACCACCTACTACTACCAGTTCAATGCCCTAGGCAGCCTGTCCCCGATTGGCCGCACCCGCACGGCGCCAGTCGGTGGCGTCGAGCAGTTGCGTTTCGGCGTGGTGTCCTGTGCCAGCTATGCCCACGGCTATTTCAACGCCTATCGGCATCTGGCCCAGCGGGCCGATCTCGATGCGATCCTGCACACCGGGGATTACATCTACGAATACGGCACCGGCGAATACGGTGATCTGCGGCCTTACCAGCCGGATCACGAGATCATTTCGCTGGACGATTACCGCACCCGCCACGCCTATTACAAACAGGACCCGGACTTGCTGGAGCTGCATCGGCAACATCCCTTCATCACCACCTGGGACGATCACGAAACCGCCGACAACAGCTGGCGGGACGGCGCGGTCAACCACGATGAAGCCAGCGAAGGCGCCTGGGTGCAGCGCAAGGCCTGGGGCCAGCAGGCCTATGACGAATGGATGCCGATTCGTTATCCGCAGGCCGGCGACGTGAACAAGATCTGGCGCAGTTTTCGCTACGGTGAATTGGCGGAAATCTTCGTGCTGGACAGCCGCCTCTATGACCGCGATGAGCCCGGCGAAATTCCGGCCGATTCGGCCATGTCCAGCGATCCGGAACGGCGCATGCTCGGCCCGGAGCAGATGAACTGGTTGCTCAATGGCCTGAGTGCGTCCTCGGCCCAATGGAAAATCATCAGTCAGCAGATGGTGTTCTCGCAGTGGCAGGTTGGCGATCCCGCCACCACCGGCGCCGGGGTCTTTCTGAATGGCGATGCCTGGGATGGTTACCACGCCGAGCGGCAACAGATTATCGATCACCTGCGCGCCAACCAGATTGACAATGTGGTGATTCTGTCCGGCGACGTGCATTCCAGCTGGTGCGCCGATATCACCGACGAACCCAGCAATGTGCTCGTCTATAATCCGCTGACCGGAACCGGCTCCGTGGCGGTGGAATTCACCACGCCCTCGATCACCTCACCCTTCGTGATCGACATTCCCGAGGGCCAGCAGACCTTTCAGGCGCTGAACCCGCATATCCGCTACACCGATTTTGATCAGAAGGGCTATGTGCTGCTGAATCTCGATGCCGGCGGAGTCCTGGGGGAATACTGGTATACCGACAGCTTTACCGAGCCCGGTGGCGGGGAAAGCTTCTCCATCGCCTATGGGTCCGCGGACGGGGACAATCACCTGGATATTTTTCCGGTCACCTCGCCCAGCGATCCGCCAGCCGATTCGCCGCCCTTGGCGCCCACCTAGGCCGGCCCGGAATTCTGTCCTGGCGCGTAGCGCATCGACGCAGCAATCTCCAGCCGCCGCCAGAAGCATTAAACTGCGGATCGCCGGACGCACCACAGGGGAAAGCGGATGAACATTTTCAAGCTCGGGTTCGCACTGGCGGCCTTGTCGACTTCCGCCCTGACGGCCTGCAATGGATAGCCACGAAGCGTGCAGCCGGCGCTAAGCGCCAGCGCCGCATCAGCCCCGGCGACCGCCAAAGCCATCTGCGGCCCCGGTTCAAAGCCTGAGCTCGGCCTGCAGGGCCGCGTCAGTCAGGCCGAGCATGACAGCGGGCGCGCCGCCGAAGGCTATAGCTGCAATACCG
>JBFIIN010000220.1:0-6196 GCA_041601225.1 Oceanococcus sp. | reverse complement strand
GTACGTATCGACAGTCTCAGCGGCTCCGACGAGCCGCTGACTTATTCGCTGTCCGCGTCGCTCTTGTTCAGCACGCGGCGCCCGCGGTAAAAACCATCGGCCGTCATGTGATGGCGGCGATGAATCTCACCACTGGTACTGTCTTCGGACAAAGTGGGTGCCGAAAGGGCGTCGTGCGCACGCCGGGTGTCGCGCTTGGAACGGGTTTTGCGGTTTTGTTGAACGGCCATTGCCGTCTCCTTGATTTATGCGCCGGCGATCCGGCAAAACTCTTCGATTATGACTGAAATGCCAATTTCGCGCATCCTTGATCATGCATGGGCGCCATCGGCAATGCCAGCAGCAATTCGTCGGCAACCCACTCACGTAATTCGATGCGTCCGTCCTGCAACAGGCAGGGTTCGCTCTCGGAGGTCACTTGCGCCGCCTGGGTATCGTTCGCCACGACTTCGATATCAACGTCGCGCCGCAGGTTCCAGACCATCGGCTCCAGGCAGCGCTGACAGGTCACCTCGATTTCGCCCGACAGGCGGCCCTGAATACGCAAGCGGCCGGAATCTGCCGTCGCGAAATGCAGCGCCGCATGAATGCCCGGCTCCAGAACCCGGCCCAGACCGTCCAATCGCTCGATATCAGCGGGCGGGACCATGCCGACGAGACTTTTGCCTCGCTGAACACGGCGCGGATCCAACCAAGCCTGCAAGCGTTTCTGCATGGCGCGCGGATTCTACGCAGGGATGCTGAAATGTCAATATTTTCTGGCCCTTACCAATCTCGGGTGGGCGCCGCAATATTGAGCCGCCGGGTCAGTCGCGCTACAAGAGCCCCTCATCCTCAGGCTTGTACCCATTGATGACCCGCCTAATCCTCGCATCCGCCTCACCCTATCGGCGCGAACTTCTGGCGCGACTGAACATTGTGTTCGAGCAGCTTGATAGCCGGATTGACGAAACCGCGCGTATCGACGAACGCCCGGCCGAACTGGCCCTGCGCCTGGCGCACGCCAAAGCCGCCCAGATTGCCAGCCGGCAGACCGATGCCCTCATTATCGGTTGCGACCAGGTTGCCGTATGCGCCGGTCATGCGGTCGGAAAACCCGGCTCCCGCGCAGCCCAGATCAAACAGCTGCAGGCCAGCAGTGGCGCGGAACTGAGCTTCTATACGGCGGTGGCAATGCGCCAGGGAGAAATCTGCCGCACGCACCTGGATTGCACGACGGTGCGCTTTCGCACACTGGACCAGGCCAGCATAGCGCGTTACGTCGACGCGGAACCCGCCGCGGACTGCGCGGGAGGCTTCAAGGTCGAAGGTTTGGGTATCAGCCTGTTTACCGCTATCGAGACCTGCGACCCGACAGCCCTGCAGGGCCTGCCGCTGATCGCAGTGTCCCGACTTCTGCGCGAATTCGGGATCGAACTGCCCTAATCCGTCACCTCGGGCACCGGCGCCGGCGCGTCCAACCACCCGACGAGCTGATGGACACCGTCCAGCACGTCCAGCGCGCCGGCCGCACGCATTTCATCCAGCTCATGGACCCCGCAAGCCACGCCGACCGCCGGCACGCCGGCACGTTGCGCCATCTCCATATCGTAGGTGGTATCGCCAATCATCAGCGCCCGATGCGGCTCGGTGGCGGTTGCCAGCAGGATCTCCTCCAGCATCAAAGGATCGGGCTTCGACGCCGTTTCATCGGCACAGCGGGTAATCCGGAAATGGCCATGCCACTCCGCGGCCAGCAGCGCACGATCCAGACCGGCCCGGCTTTTGCCGGTGGCCACGGCCAGCTCAAAACCCGTTGCGCGCAGAGTGGCCAGGGTCTCGACCACCCCGGGGAACGGCGTGCCAAATATTCGGGGACTCATTCCAAAGCGCCGTTTGTAACTCCGCAGTGCCTCCCGAATTCGTGCTTCACCCAGTTCAGGGAACAGGCCCTCAAAAGCCTCGAACAGACCCAGGCCGATCATCCGTCGCATCTGCTGTGGCGTCCGTGACGGCAAGCCCAATTCGGCAATTGCGCCGCTCATGGCCGCCACGATTTCGGCTTCGGAATCAATCAGCGTGCCATCCCAGTCGAAAATCAATAACTCTATGTTGCGTGTCATCGGCTCAGGCTCTCCAACATCTGGGTCAATTCCGCTGGCAGTGCGGCAGACAGGCTAATGTGCCGCCCGGACAGATCCAGTTCCAGCTGCGCCGCGTGCAGAAACATGCGTGGCACGCGCTCCCCCAGCGCCCGGTCCAGCGCGCGATCGCCATATTTATCATCCCCGACGACCGGATGACCTCGCGAACTGGCATGCACACGGATCTGATGCGTGCGCCCGGTGTCCAGTTCCACATTCATCAGACTCGAGGCCCGACAGGCACGAATCAGCCGAAAATGACTGACCGCCTCGCGCCCAGCCTCGTCGGCCCGAACCACCCGTTCGCCGCCTTGAACCTGATTCCGGCTCAGACTCAACGCAACGCGCTCGCTGCCCCGCCACTGCCCATGCAGCAAGGTCTGGTAGCGCTTGAGCACCCGCCCGTCCCGTGACGCCCGCTGGAACTCACTCTGCAGCTCACGGCGGCGCACCAGCAGCAGACATCCACTGGTGTCCCGATCCAGACGATGGGCCAGCTGCCAATCCGCACCGAAAACCCGTTTGGCGATTTCGGCCACCCCGATCATTACCCCACTGCCGGCGTGCGCCGCCAGGCCAGCTGGCTTGTCCAGACCGATGACGTCGGGATCCCGATAGATCTGCGCGTTGCGCACCAGATCGCACAGCCGTTCTGAGGGCTCCGCAGCACCGCGCTCAGCAACCCGCACCGGCGGCACCCGCACCAGATCTTCCGCGCGGACCCGGGTCATGGGCTTGACCCGACCGCCGTTGATGCGCACCTGACCGCTGCGTATCAATCGATAAATGTGGCTGCGGGGCACACCTTTGAGGCGTGCAAGCAGCCAGTTATCCAGGCGCTGACCGTCTTCGGCAGTGGTTACCCGCTGTTGCGAAACTTTAGCTATGTTCTGTGGCACAATACTCGCCCATCGGAGACCGGTGGCAACCGGCGGCAATACGCGCCCGGTTGGCACGCCAGACGTAAACGCGCCGCAGACCAGATGGTTCGCCGGCCTGCGTTGAACTCAAATCCCGCCGCGACTTCGATTTTGCCTCATTCAACCGAGGCTTTGGATTGGCCAGCAACCAGGGGGTTGGGGGCCAAAAAACAGACAACCTCGCTCCCCGGGCAGCCGTCTTGCCGGGTTCGAGCGATTACGAGATTACTACAACATGAAACGAATACTGGTGAACGCCACGCAGGCCGAAGAGCTGCGTGTCGCGATCGTCGATGGTCAGCGCCTACTCGATCTTGACCTCGAATCCGGCTCCCGCGAACAGCGCAAAGCCAATGTCTACAAAGGCCGCATCACCCGGGTTGAACCCAGCCTGGAGGCGGCCTTCGTCGATTATGGGGTTGATCGCCATGGCTTCTTGCCACTCAAGGAGATCTCCCGGGAGCTGTTCCTGAAAGATCCTGGCGAAGGCAAGATCAATATCAAAGAAGTGATCCGCGAAGGTCAGGAAATTCTGGTCCAGGTGGAAAAGGAAGAGCGCGGCAACAAAGGCGCCGCGCTGACCACGCTGATTTCGCTGGCGGGTCGCTATCTGGTCCTGATGCCCAACAACCCGCGCGCTGGCGGCGTTTCTCGGCGGATTGAGGGCGATGACCGTGACGAACTGCGCGAAGCGCTGAGCGCGGTCGAAATTCCGAACGGCATGGGTGTGATCGCCCGCACGGCCGGCGTGGGGCGTTCGGCCGAAGAGCTGCAGTGGGACCTGAACTATCTCACCGAGCTGTGGGAAGCGATGCAGAAAGCGGTCGCCGACCGCAAGGCCCCCTTCCTGGTCTACCAGGAAAGCAACATCATCATTCGCGCCCTACGCGACTACCTGCGTCCCGACATCGGCGAGATCGTTGTCGACAGCCCAGAGATCCACGCTCAGGCGCAAGACTTCATGCAGTCGGTCATGCCGCATTTGCTGCCCAAGCTCAAGCTCTACGAAGACACCATCCCACTGTTCTCGCGCTTTCAGATCGAGAGCCAGATCGAAACCGCGCATCAGCGCGAAGTGCGGCTGCCCTCCGGCGGCTCCCTGGTGATCGATCACACCGAGGCACTCACCTCGATCGATATCAACTCGGCCAAAGCCACCGGCGGCGCCAGTATCGAAGAAACGGCACTCAACACCAATCTGGAAGCAGCTGACGAAATCGCCCGGCAATTGCGCTTGCGTGACCTGGGGGGCCTGATCGTGATCGATTTCATTGATATGGGTCCGAACAAACATCAACGCGAAGTGGAAAACCGCCTCCGGGACGCCACCAAGCTGGACCGCGCCCGCCTGCAGACCGGCCGCATCTCGCGCTTTGGCCTGCTGGAGCTCAGCCGGCA
This sequence comes from Oceanococcus sp., assembly GCA_041601225.1. Classification (GTDB taxonomy): domain Bacteria; phylum Pseudomonadota; class Gammaproteobacteria; order Nevskiales; family Oceanococcaceae; genus JBFIIN01. Next base: position 1,755 of record JBFIIN010000220.1, on the reverse strand, counting down.
GCGGCTACGCCCCTCCTTGCGGGAGCACAGCCACCTGGTCTGCCCGCGCTGTCTGGGACAGGGCACCACGCGCACGGTGGAATCACTGGCCCTGCAGATATTGCGGCTGATTGAGGAAGAAGCCCTGAAAGACCGCACCGCGCGCATCATCGCGCAGTTGCCGGTCTCGGTCGCCACCTTCCTGCTAAATGAGAAACGCAGCAATCTGGTCGACATCGAAGCCCGCTGCGGAATTGCGGTATCGCTGGTCGCGAACCCCAAACTCGAAACGCCCCAGTACGAAATTCGCCGGGCGCGCGGCGACCAGATGGACCTGCAGGAAAACAAGGCAACGAGCTACGAGCTGGCGGACCACCTGGACGTTGCCAGCGAAGCGGATTCCCGCGAAGCGCCGAAGCCTGCGGCGCCCAAGCCCGCGGTCAGCGCCTTCCTGCCCTCGCAACCCGCACCGCCCCCCCCGGCCCCCGTGGCCAAGGTGGAGCCGGGCCTGTTGCTCAGACTGTGGCAGGCTCTGCTGGCCCTGTTCAGCCCCAAGCCGGAACCAAAACCCCAGAAGCAGCCTGTCCGCGGCAATCGCAATAACCGTGACCGCGCACAGTCGCGGAACCGGCGCGGCACCGAATCCGGCGCGCGGCGCGACGGCAGCGCATCGGCGACGACCCGCGGACGTGGGCGAAATCAGCAGAACGCCAAGGCGGACAGCAAGAGCGAGGCGCGGGCCGAATCAGGTGGCCGTCAGCGCAAACCCAATCGCGAACGCGATACAGGCGCCGACAGCAAGCCAGCGACCCAAGTCACGGCGGCCAAGCCCGAACTGACCAAGGGCCCGGAAAAAACCGACGATTCCGGCAGCAGCGAAGCCGGGCGAACCACCAGCCGCCGCCGCGGGCGGCGCGGCGGGCGCCGGCGGCGGGGCGGCAGCGAACGTCAGGAAGGCGGAGCAACATCCGGAAATCCGGCTGCGAACACAGGAACGGCAGGCAATCCGGAGCAGCCGTCCGACAACCCCGATCAAGGCAGAAACGGCGGTCGTTCGGGCAGTGGACGCCGCGCCGAGCACAAGCTCTCACCAAGCGACTCGCAGCCGGGTGAGTCTGCGCCAATCAACCCGCAGCGCGGAGGACCGGCCAGTTCAGAGGCCGTGGACCGCGCGGAACCGCGGCTGGCCTCGGCCCGGCCAGAGGATGTGACCGTCCAGGTACCCGCGAGTAGTTCCGCGATACCAACACCCGCACCCAGCGCTGCGGCACCGACTTCACCGGCCGCGGCCACGCCAGCGCCGGCGCGACCCGTTGCCCCGCAACCACCCGTGGCACCGACTGCAACGGCCACTGCGCCCCAGCCTGCGACGGAGAAGCGCACGGAGCCCAGCGGGACACCCGCCAAGGCGTCGCCACCCAGCGCGCCTCTGCCCGCCAGCGCGCCGGAACAACGCGCAAGCCCGCAAGCGGAGCCAACGACCAGGCCCATCCCTGCGAACCCGCCGCCAACGGCACCTGTGCCTACATCTGCACCGCCAAGCGCGCCTGCTGAAAACACTCCGACGGCCGAAGCAGGCGCCAAGCCGCAGCCGTCGGCAACGCCGCGCGCACCCGCAAGCGAAAAGGCGGAGTCCGCCGAGCCCGCGGCCAAGCCCGTCGTCAGCGAATGACAAACTCCGGTCGCGTGGACTGCGCAGGTCTGCTCGGCCGGGAATTCGTCTTTCAGCACCGCCCTGTCCGGGTAATCGAACTTCTTGATCAGGGCCGGGTCCTG
>JBFIIN010000219.1:0-6213 GCA_041601225.1 Oceanococcus sp. | reverse complement strand
GCCGCCGACTCTGGCGTCGGCACACCATATGCTGCGCCGCGGAACTCCGGCCGCCATTCCACGCTTCGGCGCACCAGATCTGCGCCATCTTTCACCCCACACAGCCGCCCCAGCTTCAGCGCCAAACGCCCCATGGCCGTCGCGCTGGCATAACGCTCGGGTGTGACCGAAACCGCCACCACCCGGCTGGGCACCTGCGCCAACGCGAAGCCTATCGCCAGTCCGACGGCGCTACCCATGGAGCCAACCGCCACATAGACACGCTGCGGAAGCGGACGTCTCTGCCGCGCATATTGATCGACCAGTTCCAGTGCCGCATTGACAAACCCAAGGGCGCCGACCTCCGACGAGCCGCCCGCCGGCACCCACTGAGGCCAGACACCGTCACGCCAGCGCGCCCTGAGGCCCAGCCGGATGACCCTCAGCGCCAGCGCCAGCTCGTTGTCGCAGAGTTGCAGATCTGCACCAGCCGCGGCGCCCCACAAGAGGTTCCGCTCGACATAGGGTTCGGGTTCTTGCGGCAGAAGGAAAGCCGTGGTGTGCAGACCCGCCGCCGCACCGTGCAAAGTCGTCGCCAGGGTGAAATTCGACCCTGCGTAGCCCACCGCAAACAAGCGCTTGCGTCCGTCCCGCAGCGCTTGGCCGAGCAGGAATTCCAGCTTTCGTACCTTGTTGCCACCGTAGACCGGGTGACAGTCGTCGTCGCGTTTCAAATCGAATGCCGGCATGCCGGCCCGCGCCACCGGCAACAGCGGGGTTGGCCACTGCCCGATTGCATTGCGCGGGTAGCGCTCAGCCAGATGCGGCATACGTTCAAAGAGGGGGATGCTGGTGGATTCGGCCATCATGTTTTCATCGTCGCGGAGCCGTACAATAGCCGTTTTTTTCATCAACGGAAGCTCTCATGACTGCCCCCAGCCGCGCCGATTTCGATCGGTATATGACCCCCAACTACGCACCTGGCTCGATTATTCCGGTCCGCGGTCGGGGTTCACGCGTATGGGATCAGGACGGGCGCGAGTATATCGATCTGGCTGGCGGGATCGCAGTCACCTCTCTGGGCCATGCACACCCGCGCCTGGTGGCCGCGCTCAAGGAGCAGGCCGACAAGCTCTGGCATCTTTCGAATGTGCTGACCAACGAACCGGCACTCGCTTTGGCCCGGCGCTTGACGGAGCTGACCTTCGCGCAGCGCGTGTTCTTCTGCAACTCGGGCGGCGAAGCGAATGAGGCGGCGCTGAAGCTGGCGCGGCGCTTTGCCTATGATCAGGCCGGTAGCGAAAAGCATGAGATCGTCAGCACCGTGGGCTCGTTTCATGGGCGCACGCTGTTCACCGTCAGCACCGGGGGTCAGGAAAAATACACCCAGGGCTTCGGTCCCTTGCCTGGTGGCATCCGCCATGTGCCATACGACGATCTCACAAGTGCCGCGGAGGCCATCTGCGAGCGGACCTGCGCAGTCATCGTTGAGCCCATTCAGGGTGAAAGCGGCGTGCGCTCGCCCAGCCCAGGTTACCTGGCGGGTCTGCGCAATTTATGCGACCGGCATCAATCGCTGTTGATCTTCGACGAGGTACAGACCGGCGCGGGCCGCACCGGTGAGCTTTATGCCTACATGCGCGCCGGCGTGGTGCCTGACATCCTGACCACGGCCAAAGGCCTGGGCGGCGGCTTTCCCATTGGCGCGATGCTCACGACCGAGGCCATCGCCAGCAGTCTGGTGGTGGGCACACACGGCAGTACCTTTGGCGGCAATCCGCTGGCCTGCGCCGTTGCGCTCGCCGTGCTGGATGAGCTGACGGCGCCCGGCTTGCTGGCGGGCGTGAGTGAGCGCGCGACCCGGCTCCAGCAGGAACTGGAGACGATCGGCGCGCGCCATCAGCTGTTTGCCGAAGTGCGCGGGCAAGGCCTGCTGATCGGCTGCGAACTGCACAAGAATTTCGCCGGTCGCGCGCGCGAATTGATGCAGGCCCTGCAGGCTGAAGGCGTCCTGGCCCTGATTGCCGGCCCCGATGTCCTGCGCCTGGCGCCCAGCCTGAATATCCCGCTGGCTGACCTGGACCAAGGCCTGACGACACTGGATCGGGTCGCCCGGGATTTCGTGGCGGGCTAGATGGGGGCCGGATGCGCGGCGGGCGCGGGGCGCAGCATCTCCAGGTGGACGATGCCGTCCTCCAGATAGGGCGCCGAGCAGGCGCGAAATCCAAAGTCCTGGTAAAAGGCCTGCAGACGCGCTTGCGCGCCGATGCGGATGGCCTGGCCGGGATACAGCTGATTGGCGCGGGCGATGCCGCCGCCGAGCAGCTCACGCCCCAGGCCTGTCCCGCGCCGGGCCGGCGCCGTGACCACCCGCGCCAGCACCGGCTCGCCGGCCTTGCGGCCCGGCGGGTGCAGGCGCAAATAAGCCATGAGCTCACCGCCTTCACGGCCCTGCAGGTGCTGCGCGGCCTGATCTGCGTTGTCACAATCCAGAAAGGGGCAAACCTGTTCCACGACAAAAACCTGTTGGCGCAGTCGCAGTATCTCGTATAGCTGCGCTCCGGACAGTTCGTCGAATGCGGACCATCGCCATTCCACACTCATCGCTGGAATCCGTAGATTGGTCCCAGGGCGAGCAATTGCGTCAGTTCGTCCAGAGCCTGGCGGCTCTCCTGCAAAAGCTGCGGATCCGCCAGGTCAGCAGAACGCAGGCGGTCCCGGTAATGGCGACGCACCCAGTTCACCAGGCTGTCATAGCGCTGATCGCTCAACAGGCAGGCGGGATTGACCGCCGCCAGTTCCGACTCGGTGAGCACCACCCGCAAGCGCAGACAGGCGGGGCCACCACCATTGCGCATGCTCTGCTTGACGTCCAGCGTCTTCACCTCCGCAATCGGACCGCCGGCATCCATCAGCCCGGCCAAATAACCAGCCACCCGGGGATTCTCGCTGCACTCTTTGGGAACCACCAAGCGCTGACGCCCATCGGCGCGGTCGAGCAGCTGGCTGTTGAACAGATAGCTCTGCACCGCATCGGCAACAGCGACTTCCGTGCCGGGCACTTCCACGATGCGCAGTTCCACCGGCGCCAGCGCCGCCCGCAGGGCGGCATAGGTCGCCGCGGGATCGGCGAAGGCCTGAGCGTGGCAGAACAGCACATCACGGTTGCCTACGGCGATGACATCGTTGTGAAACACGCCCGCGTCGATGACCGCGGGATTCTGTTGCGCATGGACCACCGCCTTTGCATCCAGCCCATGCAGGCGGGCGATCGCCTGCCCGGCTTCCAGGGTTTGGCGCGCTGGAAATCTGCGTGGCGCCAGCCCGTCGGCAAAGCCGCGCCTTCCGTAGACGAAGAATTCCACACCCCGCGCACCGTAGTCCGCGGCAAAACGCGTGTGATTGGCCGCGCCCTCATCACCGAACTGGCCAACCCCGGGCAGTGGCTCGTGATGGCAGAAATGTTCGGGATCCGCAAAGGTGGTCCGCAGGATGGCGGCGGTGGTCGGGGCTTCCAGGGCGCGGTGGTACTTGCTGACCAGATTGGCCGGCGTGAAATGCACGCGCCCATCGTGCGTGTCGGCACTCGGAGACACGGTCGCCGCATTGGCCGTCCACATGGCAGAAGCCGAGCTGCAGGCGGCCAGCAGGGCCGGCTCAGCGGCAGCGCCGGCCAGCACCTGCGCTTCACTGCCGGCAAAGCCCAGACGCCGTAATGCCGCAACGTCGGGTCGTTCCTGTGGCGCGAGCACGCCTTGTACGTATCCCCAGTCGGCAAGCGCCTTCATTTTGGCCAGGCCCTGCAGAGCTGCGGCCCGCGGATCAGATACGCCCCCGGCATTTTCGGCCGATGCCACATTGCCATACGCCAGACCACTGTAATTGTGGGTGGGGCCGATCAGGCCATCGAAATTGGCTTCGACGGCCATCAACCGACCATGCCCGGCATTGGCGCTGCCGCAATCAGCTCCGCGGACTCCAGCGAGGCGACCGGATGCGCACAGTAATCCGCAGCATAGAGCGCGCTCGCCCGATGGTTTCCCGAACTGCCCAGACCGCCGAACGGCAGCTTGCTGCTGGCGCCGGTCAAAGGCCGGTTCCAGTTCAGAATGCCAACCCGGAGCTGCTCGCGCAGCCGCTGAAATTGCTCGGCATCGCCGCCGATCAGCCCTGCCGCCAGACCAAACCGGGTGGCACCGGCCAGTGCCAGGCCATGCTCGAAATCGCGGTAACGCTGAATACACAGCAAAGGACCGAAATATTCCCGGTCCTCCAAAGCGGCCACCGCGGACACATCAATCAGCCCCGGGCTGAGCCAGGCCGCGCCCCGGGGCAGGCGGGTCAGGGGCAACAAACTGCGCCCGCCGACGTCCAGCAAGCGGGCCTCGGCGGCCAGCAGGGCGTCCGCGGCAGCGGCCGATATGAGCGGCCCCATGAAGGGTTCCGGCTGCGCATCCGGACCATCGATCCGCAGATTCCTGACGGCCTGCTCCAGCGCCGTCAACAGCGCATCGCCATCTGCGCCCTGCGGCAGCAACAGACGCCTCGCACAGGTACAGCGCTGCCCGGCGCTGAGAAATGCCGAGGGCAGAATCAGCGATACGGCAGCGGCAATCTCGGCGCCCGGAGCGACTATCAGCGGGTTGTTGCCGCCCATTTCCAGGGCCAGCATGACTTCCGGGCGGCCGCCCAGCTCGGCATGCAGCTGGCGCCCGGTATGCGCACTGCCGGTGAACAGGATTCCGTCCACCGCCGCGCCCGCAAGCGCCCGCCCGGTTTCGCCCGCACCCTGCAGGAGGTTGAAAACACCCGCCGGCAGGCCCGACCGTTCCCAAAGACGGGTGGTCAGCTCCGCGGTCGCCGGTGTCAGTTCGCTGGGCTTGAAAACAACTGTATTGCCGGCCAGCAAAGCCGGCACGATGTGTCCGTTCGGCAGGTGGCCGGGGAAGTTGTAGGGTCCCAGAACCACCATCACGCCGAGGGCCCTGTGGGTCAGATGTTCCTGGAAGGCACCCGACTCGGCCCACCGCTCACCTGCCCTCTGGTCCTGGGCCTCAATCGAAATCGCCACCTTTGCGATCATCGCCGCGACTTCGGCCCTTGATTCCCACAAAGGCTTGCCGGTTTCCGCTGAGATGCACTGCGCCAGATCTGCCTTCGCCGCCGTCAGCTCCCCGGCGAAGCGCTGCACGGCGTCGCGCCGAACCTGCACGGGCACGGACATCCAGCCAGCGAGCGCGCTGCGTGCCGCCGCGACCGCCTGCCCGACATCGGCCGCGCTCGCGCTCTGTCCCTGCCAGGTCCGCGCCCCATCTACGGGTGAACTGGCCTGCCAACCCGCACCGCCACCGGTGCGCCACTGCCCGCCGATGAACAGCATCAGTTGAGTTGCGCCGCGGGCACGGGCATGCGCGCCAGACTGGTTTCGCTCAAACTGCCGAAGTACAACCAGCCTGCGGCTTCTCTGACGCTGGTAATCGGTGCGAACGAACCCGCCCCCGGATCCTGCAGGTTATGGGTCACTTTGCCATCCAGCCCCAATCCGAGCACATAGGCATGGTGGGCCGGATCCGGCTGCAGAAATTGGGGCAGCCGAAAAACAACCTTGCGCAGGAAAGGTCGCGGCAACAGCGCATCCAGGCCCGCATCGCGCGGCGCATAGATGGCCACCCAGAATCGATCACTGCCGTTGAAGGTTACATTGTCGGGCAGCCCTGGCAGGTTATCGACGAAGATTTCGGTGGTGCCGGCCTGTGCACCTTTGAGCCAGTGGCGGCGAATCCGGTATTTCGCCGTTTCGTTGACCAGGACATAGGTCTCGTCAGGACCTAGCGCGACGCCGTTGGCAAAATACAGATTGGGGACCAGAACCCGGGTCTGGCCGGTGTTCAGATCATGGCTGACCAGCCGACCGTTGGGCCTGTGCTCAAAAAAATCTTCGCGCACCTGATGCAGGCCAAAGCGGGTCGATGCGTCGGAGAAGTACACGATATCGTCCGCCGACACATCCAGGTCATCGACGAAGCCCAGGCGCTGGCCGCCAGCGCTGGTTGCCAATTCAATCACCTGCCCCCCAAGATCAATCTTGAGCAGACCGCGGATCGCATCCGCAACGATGATCTCGCCGGTCGATGAAAACGCGATTCCCAGAGGTCGACCCCGCGTATCGGCAAGCAATTCATAGCGGCTGCCATCTGCGGCAAAGCGTGCCACCCGGCCGTCGATGAACCCGGT
>JBFIIN010000218.1:0-6220 GCA_041601225.1 Oceanococcus sp. | reverse complement strand
GCGGGTCAGCGTCAGTTGGCGCGCTGTGGAGGGCGAAGCGGAACTGGCCGTGGCTGATACGGGCATTGGGATCGAATTGCAGGACATACCCCGTTTGACCGAGCGCTTTTACCGTGCGGATGAGGCGCGCTCGCGCGAAACCGGCGGCACGGGCCTGGGCCTGGCCATCGTCAAGCATGCCCTGGAACGTCACGATGGCCGCTTGATTATTGAAAGCAAACCGGGGCAGGGCAGCGTGTTCCGCTGTCGCTTCGCCGCGTCCAGATTACAGTGGCGAGCCGAGCCCACGCCGGCGCAATGATTCCCTGGATGCTTTGGTCCGGACGCGGCAAGACTGTCACATTGCTGAAACATGTCGGCCTTAGAGTGCCCCCCATCGGCCAGTGGGACTAATCCAAGGAGCACATGAAATGAATTTATCAAGGTACGCGAAACTCGCTATTGCCAGCCTGGTGCTGGCATGCGGCGCCGCGCAGGCCGCGGTGGATGCCGACCTGCCAATCTACGAAAAGGTCAGCGGCGTTTCGGGAAACCTGTCCAGCGTTGGCTCGGATACCTTGGCGAATCTGATGACGCTGTGGACCGAAGAATTCAAACGCGCCTATCCGAACATCAACATTCAGGTTCAGGCGGCCGGCTCGTCAACGGCGCCACCGGCGCTGACGGAAGGGACCTCCAATCTGGGCCCCATGAGCCGCAAGATGAAGGACAAGGAGATTGAAGCCTTCGAGCGCAAATTCGGCTACAAGCCCACGGCCATCGGCGTGGCGATTGATGCTCTGGCGGTCTTCGTCAACAAGGACAACCCGATCGCCGGCATGAATCTGGCACAGGTTGATGCGGTGTTTTCGTCCACCCGCAAATGTGGCGCGATCAGCGACGCTGAACGGTGGGGACAGCTGGGCATGAGCGGCGCCTGGGTCCAACGTCCCGTCCAGCTTTACGGTCGTAATTCCGTATCCGGCACCTATGGCTATTTCAAGGAAGTGGCCCTGTGCAAAGGCGATTTTCGCAATAGCGTCAACGAGCAGCCCGGTTCGGCTTCGGTGGTTCAATCGGTGAGCACCGGGATCAACGCCATCGGCTATTCCGGGATCGGCTACCAGACTTCTGGAGTGCGCGCGCTCCCGTTGTCCAGAACCGGCACGGACTATGTGGCGCCGACTCCGGCCAATGCCGTGTCCGGGGCCTATCCCTTGTCACGCTTGCTCTACGTCTACGTCAACAAGCATCCGAACAAGCCACTGGCGCCGCTGGAATATGAATTCCTGAGGCTGGTGTTGTCGCGCCAGGGTCAGGAAGTGGTGGTCAAGGACGGCTATGTGTCGCTGCCGGCCAAGCTGGCGGCCAAGCAGCTGTCCAGCCTGCGTTAATACCAATCAAATCTATTCAACAGGGAATGAACATGAGTACATTGTCTAAGCTCGGCGCCCTGGCGGCGATTGCCGCCCTGGCACCCGGCCTGGCCGCGGCCAGCGCCGTGGATATGCCGCAGGTCTACGGACGTGCGGATCTGTCCTATCAGTCTGAGAAGGCCGGCAACGCCGATGCGGTTTACAAGCTCAGCAGCAATTCGTCGCGCCTGGGCTTCTGGAACGAGCATGCGCTGAGCGACAGTCTCGCGGTGATATACCGTCTGGAATTCGAAGTCGATATCGAAGAGCGGCGTCGCTCCGAGGATCGTGGCTTCATGCGCTCGCGCAACAGCTATCTGGGTCTCACCGGCAGCTGGGGAACGGCGTTTTTCGGAATTCATGACACACCCATGAAAAAGGCCGAGGGCAAGATCGACCTCTTCAGTGATTACTACCTGGGCGACATGGACGAGATCCTGCAGGGCCAGGAGCGGGTGTCCGACAGCCTCAATTACATCTCACCGAAATTCGGCGGAGGATTCACGACCTGGTTGATGCTGGTCCCGGGCGAAGGCAATGCCGACGAATCGGGCACGCAGGAAGCGGCCACGGGCGACAGTCCCGCCGATGCTTTCGTCGCCAGCCTGACCTATAGCGGCGAGATGCTGTGGGCAGCGTTGGCCTATCAGAACGCGCTGGGCAAGGCCGGTGCGGAGCTGGATATCATTCGCGCGTCGGCGCAGATTTCACATGGCCCCTTCAAATTTGGCGCGATCGTTCAGCAAGCCGAGTTATCCAGTGGCAATGCGGCGGATGGACTGGGCTTTCTGGTCAGCGCACAACTCGATCTGAATGGCGTGGATATCCTCAAAGCGCAATTCACCTCGGCCGAAGATGAATCGCTCGAGGAATTGCCCGGCGGCTCGATGTTTACGCTGGGCTGGGATCACAAGTTCAGCAAGCAGACCAAGCTTTATGCGTATCTGACGGACATTTCAGCAAACGACAAGGACGCCGAGCGAAGCGCCTTTGGCCTGGGCTTGCGCCACGACTTTGGCAAGAGCAAGTAGATGATCAGCCACAGCTCCCGCGCCAGCCGCACCAGGTGCGGGAGCTGTCTGGCATTGAAACCATTGAATACAGCACAACGCCAGCGGCGAGATTAGGGACGATCATGTCACCTGACCACCTGCAGCCCGTTACCCCGCCGGACGGCTCAGCGCGCATACCAGCGGGCGCCATCCAGTGGCGCTACCTCAAGGATCGCGTTGCCACCGTGGCCGTCAGCATCGGCGGCCTGGGCGTGATCGTGGCCGTGCTGTTGATCTTCTTCTATCTGCTCTATGTGGTTTTCCCGCTGTTTCGTTCCGCGCATCTGGAAGCCGCGAATCGCTACGCGAGTCCTGGAGGGCAGGGCGATACCCAACTCCTGGCCGTCGAGGAGCAGGCGCAGATCGGCATGCGCCTGAAGCGCAGCGGGGAGTTGCTGTTTTTTTCGCTGGGTGATGGCCTTGTGCTCGCCCGGGAAACCCTGCCGATTGCGGCGGATTTCGCCAGCGAGCTGGATCGTGAGCAGGGTTTGCTGGCGGTCATGAATGCCTCGGGCGAACTGGTGCTGGTCCAGCACAAATACAGTATTGGCTATCCCGAGCATGGCGAGCGGATCATTACCCCGCAGGTTCTCTATCCCTATGGACGGGACAGCCTGCGGACCGGCAGCCCGGCGCCCACCGCTCTGGCCGTGGGTGCGGATGAGTACGGCCTGACCGTGGCAACGGCCGACGCCGCGCGGCAAATTGCGGTGCAGGCCTATGCCAAGACCAGCTCATTCCTTACCGATGAAGAAACACTTGAGCCGCAGGAGGCCATCAGCTTCAAGGCACCCATCGCGGTGGATCAGCTGCTGATCGATCCGCTCCAGGAATGGCTGTATGTGCTGGATCATGGCGCTGGCAAGATGGCCTATTACGACCTGCGCAAGACCGGCGAGGCCCTCCTGGTCGAGCTTGTGGATGTGGTGACGCAAGGCACGATCGAGCACGCGGACATGCTGGCCGGGGGTATTTCCCTGGTCGTGGCCGGTTCCGATGGCCAGATTGTTCAGTGGTTTCCCTTGCGCGATTCCAAGGGCAATTATCGTCTGCAGCGGGTGCGCGATTTCGCCAGCCCGAGCGATGCTGCCGTGGTCAGGCTCAGCCCGGAACTGCGGCGGCGCGGATTCGTCGCCATCGATGCCAGCGGCAAGTTGGGGATTTACTACGCCACTTCGGGGCGCATCGTGTTGCAGCAGCAGATTTCCCAGTCCAGCTTGGCGCATGCAACTTTTTCGCCACGCGCGGACGTGTTGCTGGTGGAAGACCAAAGCGGTCAGCTCCATGTGTTCCACGTCCACAACGAGCATCCCGAGGTGTCCTGGAGTTCGCTCTGGGAAAAAGTCTGGTACGAGAGCTACCCGCAGCCGCAGTATGTCTGGCAGTCCTCGTCGGCCTCGGGCGACTTCGAACCCAAATTCAGCCTCGCGCCGCTGTCTTTCGGCACGCTCAAAGCGGCCTTCTACGCCATGCTGTTTGCCGTGCCGCTGGCCTTGGGCGGCGCCATATTCACCGCCTACTTCATGTCGCCCGAACTGCGCCAGATCGTCAAGCCCACGATTGAGGTCATGGAAGCCTTGCCCACCGTGATCCTGGGCTTTTTGGCCGGACTCTGGCTGGCACCATTTATTGAAGGGCATCTGCCCGGAATCTTCCTGCTCTTGCTGGTTCTGCCGCTCACCATGCCGCTGGCGGGCTGGCTGTGGAGCCGCCTGCCCGCCGGCTTGCGCCACCGTGTGCCCAACGGCTGGCAGCCCGTGCTGCTGATTCTGCCGATCTGCCTGGCCGGTGGCCTGGCGCTGATGCTATCGCGGCCCGTTGAGGTACTGCTGTTCGGCGGCAGCATGCCGTTCTGGCTGGACAGCGTGGGCATAGATTTTGATCAGCGCAATTCCCTGGTCGTTGGCCTGGTCATGGGCTTCGCGGTCATTCCCACTATATTCTCCATCGCCGAGGATGCGATCTTCAGCGTGCCCAAGCAGCTCACGCAGGGCTCACTGGCGCTGGGCGCGACGCCCTGGCAGAGCCTGGTGCGGGTCGTTTTGCCCACGGCCAGTCCCGGCATGTTTTCGGCCTTGATGATCGGCTTCGGCCGGGCGGTTGGAGAAACCATGATTGTGCTCATGGCCACCGGCAACACGCCGATCATGGATTTCAATATTTTTGAAGGCTTCCGCACACTCTCGGCCAATATCGCGGTCGAGATGCCCGAATCGGAAGTTGGCAGCAGCCATTTCCGCATTCTGTTTCTGGCCGGTCTGGTGCTGTTCCTGTTCACCTTCGCATTCAATACGCTGGCCGAAGTCATACGCCAGCGCCTGCGCGGCAAATACAGCACGCTGTGATGACCGACTCGAATCCAATAAGCGCATCATCAGAATCCGGGTTTTCGCGCTGGTACCGCAGCGGCGATCCCTGGATATGGATGACCGGTGGAACGGTGGCGGTGTGTATCCTGCTGGTGGTGGGCTTGCTGGGCCTGATCGCCGTGCGTGGCCTGGCCCATTTCTGGCCAGCCGACCTGCTGCAGGCCAGTTACGAACCCCCGGGCATGGAACCGCTCCCGGTTCTTGGTGAAGTCGTGCGCAGTGAAATGGTTGCCAGCGCCCGGCTCAAATCAGCCGGCCTGCCGGTTTCAACCGACAGGCCCTTTTATCAGCGGTCCTTGCTCAAGCTTGGCAATCGGGATCTCTATGGCAGCGATTTTCGTTTCGTTCTCGACGACTGGCTAAAGCAAAGCCGCTATCCCGTCGACGTCGCCGTGTTCGAGCGTATCGAGTGGGGGGTTGCTTACGGATTCTTGCAGGAGGTTCGCGATCAGGGTCAGCTTGTCGCCAGCGGCGCCCAGGCCTGGGACGAATTCCTCCAGCGCCAGGCGCAAGTCAACGCCATCCGCCAGGACATCCGGGCCATAGAGAAAAATCAGATCGGCGCGGTGAACTACGAGCTGGAACGCCTGCGCTTGCGCCGCCGCGGTCTGGAGCTGGATGGAAACGCGGACCCGGCTGCGCTGCTCGAGATCGAAGCGCAGGAGCAGGCCCAGAACGCCCGCTATCGCCAGTATGAGCAGGAATTGGTCGCGCTGTACGCTCAGATCCAGACGAGCAGCATTGTGCTGCACACCGTGGAGGGTCGTGAGGTCGAACTGCCATTGGCCAAAGTCGTGCGCGGTTACAAGCCCAATGCCATGGGCCTGTTCGGCAAGATGCGCCACTACCTGCTCAAGGTCTGGGAGTTTGTCAGCGAGGAGCCGCGCGAAGCCAACACCGAAGGTGGCATTTTCCCGGCGATTTTCGGCACGGTGATGATGGTGCTGTTGATGTCGGTCTTTGTCACCCCGTTCGGCGTGGTGGCTGCCTTGTACCTGCGCGAATATGCCAAGCAGGGATTCGTGACCCGGACCATTCGTATCGCGGTGAACAACCTGGCCGGCGTACCGTCCATCGTGTATGGCGTATTCGGGTTGGGTTTCTTCGTTTATTTTCTGGGCGGCTCGATCGATCAGCTGTTTTATCGCGAAGCACTGCCTTCGCCGACTTACGGCACCGGCGGCCTGCTCTGGGCCTCGCTGACTTTGGCGATCCTGACCTTGCCCGTGGTAATCGTGGCGACCGAAGAGGGCCTGGCGCGGATCCCGCGCAGCCTGCGCGAGGCCAGTCTGGCGCTGGGCGCGACCAAAGCCGAAACCTTGTGGCGGGTGGTATTGCCCATGTCCAGCCCGGCCATGATGACGGGCCTGATTCTGGCCGTGGCACGGGCTGCGGGTGAGGTGGC
>JBFIIN010000217.1:0-6233 GCA_041601225.1 Oceanococcus sp. | reverse complement strand
GCCTTCAACAAGTACGCGCGGCCCGTGATTGGGCAGGAACATCGAATTCGCATGGTTGATGCTGTTGCCCGGAAAACCGCGCACACCCAGCATCTGCACCTTGGGTTTGGCGAATTCGCCGATGACCGAAATATTGCACTGGCCCCAGCGATCCACCTGCACGGGGGTCACCATGGCGTGCCGCTGACCACGCCACAGCAAATCGAAAACCCGCGAATACGGCATATAACCGGCGAAGCCCGAGGCCCGTTCGCCCAGCGGCGCCGGCTCTTCTACCAGATACGCCTCGCCATCGGTCATCATCAATTCCGGCGTATGGGTCAACTTGGCCAGCCCGGCGGCAATCCGCGGCACCGTGCCGATCCCCGTCGCCAGGACTTCACCATCACCGCGCCAGGCCTCGGCGCAGGCCACGATCAGCATTTCCGCCAATGTCGCTTGCGTTGCTTCAGTCATGTTCAGAGCACCGGCAGTTCAAGCGACGCAATCGCGTCGGCACCGCCAACGGCGGCCTGATACGCGGCTTCGTCACCGCTCAAATACTGCGCGCAATACCGCGCCCAGCCCTCATCTTCACGCGCGGCAGCAGCATAATCCTTGAAGTGCGCCATGTCCCAGCCGTAGTTCGGGGCGCAGGAGGTCGGATGCGCGCCCAGTGGCGCATGCACAACCCCCGCCACCAGATTGCGTTCATACAGACTGGCCTTGGCCGTATCCGAAGCCACCAGGTCCAGACGCTCGTACAAACGCTCGCAACTCACATAGCTGCGCCCGGCTGCGCGCGCGAACAAATCATCGAAAAAGGGGTCGGGACTGTACAAGCGGGTATTGCCCCAGTGATCCGCTGCATCAGCATGCAGCAAGGCCACATCCAGCTTCACCGCCGGCATCGCCAGAAGGACTTCACCATCGTCATAGGGCGAAGTGACCGTCTTGAAGCCGGGATTGATGGTTGTGACATCCGTGCCCAGACCAACCCGCGTGGGCAAATACGGCAGACGCATGGCGGCCGCGCGCAAACCCCATTGCAGCAGGCCTTCATCCAGCTCACTGACTTCCAGACCACCGGCTTCACGAGCCTTGCGGAACCAGGGTTCCACCGGAATCTTGTCCAGCGAGACAAAGCCGTAAACCAGTTTCTTGACCTTGCCGGCCGCGCAGAGCATGCCGATCTCGGGACCGCCGTAAGCGACGACCGTCAAGTCGTGGAGGTCAGAGCGCAAGATCTCGCGAATCAGCGCCATGGGCTTGCGCCGGGGGCCCCAGCCACCGACTCCCAGCGTCATGCCATTGCTGAGCGTGGCGACCACCTCGGCCGCCGTCATTTCCTTGTTGAGCGCCATTGGGTTCCTTACTGGAAGCCAACGGAAAAATCATGACCCCAGACACTGACCCGCTCACTGCGCGTGGTCTGGTAGGTCTGCGGATCGATGATCTTGCCGCCCCAGCCATATTCCAGCGCAAAATTGCCCGGCGTCATCATGTAGAACGATGTCATGTCATCGTTTTCATGCTGACCCAGGGTCGCCATGAGCTTGATGTCGTTTTGTTGCATGCGATCGTGAGCCTTGCCCACATCAGTCATGGAATTGACTTCGACCATGGCATGCACGCAACCGGCGGGATTGGGCATCTCCGCAAGCGCCAGACTGTGATGCCGGCCATTGCAATGCAGAAAGCGGATTCGCACCACCGGCGCGTCCGGCCCCATTTGAAAATCGAATTCGTCGGAAACACCAAAGCCCAGCACCTCGGTGAACAGCTTCAAGGTGTCGTCGAAGGGCAGGGCTGGCAGCACGGTGTGACCCATGCCGTGCTTGCCGGTCTTGAATCCGCCAACGCCCAGCGGCGACACGAACTCGGAACGCTCACCGGTATTGCCGTAGCTGATCTCATGCACATTGCCAGCGGGGTCAGTGAAGGAGGCCAGCGCATTGACCTGGCGCGCGGCAATCTGCTCCTCACTGCCCGGATCGACTGCGACATCCGCGTCCTGCAAGGCGCTTACCACCGCGTCAAAGTCATCACGATCAAGGACCTGCCACCCCGATGCCAGGTAGCGGTCCTCGGCACCCGGCTGTACCGCAATGCGAAACGCGCGATCGTCCATCTTGATATACAGGCCACCGCCCGGAGCAGGCGCGGTGGACATCCCCAGAATCTGCTCTGCGTACTGCTGCCATTTCGACACATCCGTGCTTTGCGCGACGATGTATCCCAGCGCGTCGATCTTCGCCATAAAGCTATTCCCAGGGTGAAAAGTGGATGCCAGCGATTATCGAGAGCACCCCGGCCAACGGCTTCACCCGCTTGGACGAGGAACCCGTAGGGCCCGCCCCACAGGCAGCGTTCGTCTTAATGGACGAAGCTGCGCGGGCGGCGATCCCAATACTTAAGGAAGCTCTGAGCAACTCGTGAACATGGCATCGCTGGTTAAAATTCGCCCTTTTTGTTGCGCTCCCCATCCTGGGTCGCGTCCTTCGGACTCGCTTGGCTCGCGAAAATACGTTCCGTACGTATTTTTGAGAATCTTGCCAATAGAACAACTATTGGCCGCGATTCCCGCCTCAAAGGGCCGATCTTTTCCTTCGCGCTGCTCATGTCCAGATTGAATCAGAGCTTCCTTAAGCCTCACCAAGCAGGAATGCAGATGACACAGGCTGCCAGCGGCACGCTGCCGATTGACACTCCGCTCCAGATCGACGAACCCGACACCCTGCACTGGGATGGCGAATGTGAGGTCCTGGTGGCGGGTTTTGGCGCCGCGGGCGCCGCGGCGGCGATTGCCGCCAAGGAAGCCGGCGCCCAGGTCACGATTGTTGATCGATTCAACATGGGCGGCGCGTCCGCCCGCAGCGGCGGCGTGGTGTACGCCGGCGGCGGCACTCCCCATCAGCTCAAGGCCGGCTTCGAGGATACGCCCGAAGCCATGTTCAATTACCTCAAACAGGAAGTTGGCGACGCGGTCAAACCGGAAACGCTACGACGCTTTTGTGACGACAGCCGCGAACAATTAGCCTGGCTGGAATCTCTGGGCGCGTCCTTTGAATCTGAGGTTCCGCCGCCCAAGACCTCTTATCCCAAGGACGGCTGCTACCTCTATTACTCGGGCAACGAAGGGATTCCACCTTTCAGCGAGCAGGCCACGCCAGCCCCGCGTGGCCACCGCACCGTAGACAAGGGTCTGTCCGGAAAGGCCCTGTTCGGCTTCCTGCGCAAGCGCGTGGAGAGCCTGAATATTCCCGTCCTGGGCCAGACTGCGGTGCAACGATTGATTCAAGATCAGACGGGCCGGGTGATTGGCGTCGAAGTTAGGCAACTCAAATCTGGCTCACGCGCGGCCAGGCGCCATGCCCGGCTGATGCGCATGGCGGAATTCATCCACAACCTGTCTGGTGGACACGCCGACGCGCTGCGCGCGCGGGCCCGCAAGATCGAAGTGGCCGCTGCGCAGACCCTGAAGCTGCGGGCACATCACGGCGTAATCCTGAGTACGGGCGGTTTCATTTTCAATCGCGACATGGTCGCCAAGCACGCCCCCAAATTCGCACGCAACATGCGTCTGGGCACCACGGGCTGCGATGGCAGCGGCATCCGGCTGGGTCTGTCCGTAGGTGGCCAGGCCGAACGCATGGACAAACTGTCCGCCTGGCGTTTTATCAATCCGCCCAGCACCTGGCCGCAGGGCATCGTGGTCAATCAGGACGGCCGGCGCTATTGCCACGAAGGGTCCTACGGCGCGCGGATCGGGGTCGAGATGTGCGAGAACCATGGGGGGCGCAGCTGGTTGATCATCGACGCTCGCATCCGTGCGGCCGCAATGCGCGAAGCGCTCGGTGGGGGCCTTTGGGCGTTCCAATCGGTGCCAGCCGTGGTGTTGATGATGCTGGCCAGCAGGGCCCAGACCATCACCGGTCTGGCGACGGCGCTCAAGTTGCCTGCCGATGTGCTGCAGGGCGTGCTGGAAGAGCACAACTACGCGGCGCGCGCGGGCCAGCCCGATGCCTTTGGCAAAGCCGCGCCGCTGCTGGCGCCGCTGGACCAGCCGCCGTTTTACGCGATCAACATTTCCGCCAATAATCCCGGCTTCCCCTGCCCGACCATCACCCTGGGTGGCCTGCGCATCGATGAGGACTCCGGCGCGGTGGTCAATGGTGCGGGCAAGGCCATTCCCGGCCTATACGCCGCGGGCCGTTGCGCCATAGGCATCGCTTCCAATGGCTATGTCAGCGGATTGTCACTGGCCGATTGTCTGTGGTCCGGGCGGCGCGCTGGGCGTTGCGTGGTCCAGCAGAACGAATCAGCCACCGCGGCGGCTTGAGACATCGCCATGGGCCGTGTACAGGACAAAGTCGCGATCATCACCGGCGCCGCCAGCGGCGTGGGTGCCGAGGATGCCCGCCTGCTGGCCGCCGAAGGCGCACGGGTCGTACTGACCGACATCAATGTCCAGGCCGGCGCGGCCCTGGCCGCCGAGCTCGGCGAGCGGGCGCTGTTTATCGCGCACGATATTGCCGACGAAAACCAGTGGCAGCAGGTCATCGCAACCACTGAACAACATTTTGGTGGCCTGGATGTGCTGGTCAACAACGCCGCGATCCTGCGTGCCGGCAATCTGGCGGACACCGATCTGGCGCAGTGGCAAATGATTCAGAGCACCAACGCCCAGGGCTATTTTCTGGGCTGCAAGTACGCCCTGGGCGCCATGCAGCGCCGTGGTGGCGGGTCCATCATCAACATGTCTTCGCTGGCCGCGGTGATGGGCATGTCGGCGTTTCTGGCCTATAGCGCCGCCAAAGGCGCGGTGTCGGCCATGACCCGCAGCATTGCCGCCTACTGCAAACAACAGGAATTGCCCATTCGCTGCAATGCGGTGTGCCCCGACGGCATCAGAACCCCCATGATCGTGGATATGCACAAGCACGCCGCGCCCGGCCAACTCCCCCAACCGAGCACCCCACAAGACATGAAAAAAGCCCTGAGTCGCATGGCCGAGCCCCGCGATATCGCCAATCTCGTGCTGTTCCTGGCCTCGGATGAATCGCGCTTTTTCAACGGCGCGGAACTGCGGGTGGACAACGGCTGGTCGGTCTGGGGCGATTGATGGCGCATTCCGTACCCGCGGCTTTTGCCGAATCGGTCGCCCGGCATGCAGACCGCCCTGCCCTGATCGGTGAGGACGGCCGGACGCTGAGCTACCGCGAACTGGATCTCGAGCGTCGGCGCGCCACCGCCGCCTTGCTCGCCGCCGGCATCCAGGCCGGTGACCGGGTCGCGATCTGGGCGCAGAACTGTGTGGAGTGGTGTATAGCCGGTTTGGCCATTCACTGCGCCGGAGCCGTTTTGGTGCCCATCAATACCCGGATGCGCGGAAATGAAGCCGCCTATATCCTGGAGAGAAGCGGGGCGCGCCTGCTGTTCTGCGCCGGCGATTTCTTGAATCAGCACTATCCCTCCTTGCTGGGCGAATTGCGGCCTGCCGGCGTCGAGCGCATCGTGGTGCTGCGCGATGCCCAGCCCCGGGACCTGGGCTGGGAGGAGTTTCTGGAGGGTGGCCAATTGGTGCAGACCACCGAAGTGGATGCGCGGTCGAGCGCGGTCCAGGCCGACAGCCGCATGGACATCATGTTCACCTCCGGCACCACCGGTCTGCCCAAGGGCGTGATTACCAATCACGGCCAGAATATGCGGGTCATCCGGCAATGGTGCGCCACCATGGCCATCGTTCCTGAAGATCGCTATCTGGTCGCCAATCCCTTCTTTCATGCCTTTGGCTACAAGGTGGGCTGGTTAGGCGGCTTGCTCATGGGCTGCACCGTGCTTCCGCACGCCATCTTTGATGCCGCCGCCGTCACCCGGCGGATCGCCGCGGACCGGATTTCGGTACTGCCAGGCCCACCCACCTTGTTCGTCAGCCTGCTCAATGACCCGGCCGCGCAGGACTGCGATCTGTCCTCGCTGCGCGCCACCATCACCGGCGCCGCCGCGGTCGCCCCCAGCCTGATCGAACGTATCCGGGCGGAACTGGGCTTTGACATCGTGCTGACCGGCTACGGCCTGACCGAAACCTGCGGTGTGGTCTCGCTCTGCGATCCCGATGACGACGCGCAGACCATCGTGTCGACCTGTGGCAAGCCCATTCCGGACACCCAGGTGCGCATCGTTGACCCCCAGAACCAGGCCCTGCCCGATGGCGAAACGGACGAGATCGTGGTGCGCGGTTACAACGTGAT
>JBFIIN010000216.1:0-6233 GCA_041601225.1 Oceanococcus sp. | reverse complement strand
TGTTTTCCTGTTTTCCAATGGAGCGCCCGGTCCGCGTCCTGACCAGCGACAGTGAGTTTCACAGTTTTTCGCGACAACTCCTACGCTGGGAGGAGGCGGGTATGGCCGTCTCGACGGCCATACCCGCTGCTCCCTATAGCGATTTCGTCGATCGTTTCGCCGATGCCGCACGCGGGGCCTGGGATCTGATCTATGTCAGCCAGTGCTTCTTTGACACCGGCTTTCGTCCGGACGGGCTGGCTACACTGGTGGCCGAGGTGGCTCACCCCGAAGCGTTGATTGTCATTGACGGCTATCACGGCTTCATGGCGGTTGATACTGACTGGAGCGAACTGGCCGAGCGTGTTTTTTATCTCGCTGGCGGCTACAAATATGCCATGGCAGGTGAGGGCGTTTGCTTTTTGCACTGCCCCCCAGACTATGGCGCGCGACCAGCCAATACCGGCTGGTTTGCGGGTTATTCCGAATTGAGCGAGCGCGGTCCCCTGGTTTCGTATCCCGGCGATGCGCGACGTTTCGCGGGTGCTACCTTCGATCCATCTGGGCTTTACCGCCTGGTCAAAGTGCAGAGCTGGTTACACGCCCTCAATATTTCGGTAGCCAGCATCCAGGCCTACGCCCGCAGCCTGCAACAGTACTTCCTCAGCAAGCTCGACGACCTGGACGGCCCCCTGGGCTCCGCGCAGCTCATTCCGCCGCCGGGCTACCCGCGCGGCAACTTTTTGAGCTTTGCAGACCCGCGGGCGGTCGAATGGCAAAAGAAGCTGGCCGCCGCAGATGTGGTTACAGACTGCCGCGGTGACCGCCTGCGGTTTGGCTTTGGCATTTACCAGACGCACGCCGAAGTCGATGAACTGATATTGCGGATTCGGAACCACCTGTAATCCACGCCAGCCTGTGCGTATGATTCTTCCGACAGGACCAGCACTCTGACGGTTCACCGAGGTTTGGCCATGAGCTCGCCCATCCGCTTTTATTTCGATTTCATTTCGCACAACGCCTATTTGGCCTGGACCCAAATTGAGGACCTCGCCGCCCGTCATGCCCGCGCGCTTGAGCCCATACCGGTGCTGTTTGCGGCCTTGCTCAATCACACCGGCTCACGTGGGCCCGCCGAGGTTCCGCAGAAAAGTTTCTGGATGATCAAAAATGTCCTGCGCAAAGCTCAAGTTCAGGGCATACCTCTGGCAGCGCCAGCCAGCCACCCGTTCAATCCGCTCTCTGCCCTGCGGGCCGTGCTTGCCGTTACCGATCCGGAACAGCGCATGCGTTTGATTGATCGCTTGTTCAGGGCCGTTTGGGCAGAATCCGTGGATCTGACCCATCCCGCTCAGGTGGCGAAGCTCGCCGAGGACATAGATATTGAAGGCAGCGAGTTGATTGAACTTATCCGGTCCCCGGATATCAAGGACGCTTTGCACCACTCGACGAATTCGGCTATTCGAGCCGGCGTATTTGGTGTGCCCACCATACTTGTGGATGGCGAACTTTTCTGGGGCTACGACGACCTGCCGTTTGTAGACGCCTTCCTGAGCGGCACCGATCCATTGCAAGGCGTGGGCCTGCAACGCTGGCTCAAGGTCCGGCCCAGCGCGCTCCGCTGAACTGGATTTCGGGTTGTCACAGGAGCTTCATCTGGCTCGTGATACTGTTACTGTTACGCTAAATTTGCTTCGGGATCAACATGTCCACCCTCAGCGATAATGTCTATACCCTGGCCGAAGAAATCGCCAACGGCCTCACCCACGGCCTGGGCGCCTTGGCCAGCCTGGTGGGCCTGGTCGTTCTGGTGGCCTATGCCGCCGTCTATGGCGAAGCAACCCATGTTGCTGCGGTAAGCATTTATGGCGGCAGCCTGGTGCTGCTCTATACGGCCTCCACGCTTTACCACAGCATTCCTATCCCTGCGGCCAAACGCGTGTTCAAGATTCTCGACCACTCGGCAATCTATGTGCTGATCGCTGGCACCTATACGCCGTTTGCATTGATTTCCCTGGAAGGGCCCGACCGCTGGGCTCTGTTTACCACAGTCTGGACACTGGCCGCACTCGGAATTCTGTTCAAGCTGTTTTTCACGGGCCGTCTGGAAAAGCTTTCAGTCGCCATGTACCTGGGTATGGGGTGGGTCGCGGTGGCCTTCGCCGACCCGGTGCTCAAGGCCATTCCAACACCGGCCCTGTGGCTGATGTTCGCGGGCGGGATGGCGTACACCCTGGGTGTGATCTTCTATATGTGGAATCAGCTGAAATTCAGCCACGCGATCTGGCATTTGTTCGTTATGACCGGCAGTCTGCTGCATTTTTTTGCCGTGTTCTGGTACGTGCTTCCTCCAGCGCCGGTGGCCTGATTCAGCGTTTCGGCAAATAGAGATCGGTCAGCGTTCCCGCGGCGGCTTCCGCCGCCATGCCCACGGATTCGGACAAGGTCGGATGGGCATGGATCGTGAGCCCGATATCATGTGCATCCGCCCCGAATTCCACCGCCAACCCTAGTTCGGCCATCAATTCGCCGGCATTTGGCCCCACTGCGGCCCCGCCCAGACACCGCCCAGTTTCCTTGTCGAACAGAATTTTGGTGAAACCATCGACATTCCCCATGCCCAGTGAGCGTCCGTTGGCGGCCCAGGGGAACTGGCCTTTGTCATAAGCGATGCCGTCTGCCTTGGCCTGGGTCTCGGTCAGGCCCACCCAACCGACCTCGGGATCGGTGTACACCACGGACGGGATGCAGCGCGCGTCGAACTCCGACTTCTCGCCGGCTATGACCTCGGCGGCCACCTTGCCCTCATGAGTGGCCTTATGCGCCAGCATCGGCTGTCCGGCAATGTCGCCGATGGCGAAGATATGCGGCACATTGGTCCGCATTTGCCGGTCGACCGGAATAAAGCCTCGCGAATCGACCTGTACGCCGGCTGCATCCGCTGCGATGCGCCCACCATTTGGCGTCCGGCCTACAGCCAGCAGCACCCGTCCATAGGTCCGCGGCTCGGGCGCGTTGGCGCCTTCAAAATGGACTTTCAGGCCTTCGCCCTGCGCATCGACCGCGGACACTTTGACGCCGAGCCAGATGTTATCCAGCCGCTTCTGCAACCGTCGCTGAAGCGGTTTAACCAGGTCAGGATCGCAGCCCGGCAGCAGCCCCGGCGTGAGTTCAACCACATCCACCGCGCTGCCCAGCACGGCGTAAACATTGGCCATTTCCAGCCCGATGATGCCGCCGCCAATAACCAGCATACGACCGGGAATCTCGGACAGTTCCAGCGCTCCGGTGGAATCCATCAGGCGCTCATCTTCGTAGGGCAACCCCGGAAGCCGTACGGATTCGGACCCGGCCGCAATGATGGCATGCCGAAAATTCACGCGCTGCTCGCCGTCTGCCGTCTTGATTGTCAGGGTGTGGGGATCGGCGAAACGCCCTTCGCCGGTGATCACGGTCACCTTGCGTTGCTTGGCCAGCTGCACCAGGCCGCCGGTCAATCGGTCCACCACGGAGTTCTTGAATAACCGCAATTTGTCCAACTCGATCGCCGGCGTGCCGAACACAACCCCGTGCTCCTCCATTGCTGCGGCATGATCGATGATATGCGCGGTGTGCAGCAGGGCCTTTGAAGGTATGCAACCCACATTGAGACAAACTCCGCCCAAGCTCGGCCAGCGTTCGATCAGAGTCACTTTCAGGCCCAGGTCCGCGGCCCGAAAGGCGGCCGTGTAGCCGCCCGGCCCGGAACCAAGGACCGCGACATCACAATCAAAATCCAGGGCCCTGGTCGGCTCTGCCGGTGCGGGCGCGGGCCGGGCTGATTCTGGGATGGTCAGATCCGGAACTGATGTATCGAGCTCAAGCAGCAGAATCGCATCGCCCTCGGCGACGGTAGCTCCCACTTCGACCAGCAACTGAAATACGGTGCCAGCTGCCGGACAGGGAACCTCCATTGTGGCCTTTTCGCTTTCCAGCAGGATCAAGGCCTGGTTTTCGGCCACCTGCTCGCCAACCGCGACCAGGACCTCTATGACCTGGACACCGGCGAAATCACCGATGTCCGGAACGGGAATTGAAATCTGGCTCATGGCAGGTCCGAAGCTACAGCAACAGGCGGCGCGGATCAGTCAACAACTCCGCATAGGTCACCACGAAGCGCGCCGCCGCCGCACCGTCGATCACCCGGTGATCATAAGATAGTGACAGCGGCAACATCAGGCGCGGCTGGAAGCTCTGGCCGTCCCAGACCGGCTGTTGGGCCGCGCGGGATACGCCCAGTATGGCGACTTCAGGGGCATTGACGATGGGGGTGAAATGGCTACCGCCGATCCCGCCCAGACTGGAGATCGAGAAGCACCCACCTTGCATCTCCGCGGGTGAAAGCTTGCCTTCGCGTGCTTTGGCCGCCAGCGCTGAGGCTTCCTCGGCCAGATCCGTGACCGTTTTGCGATCCACATCGCGAACCACGGGAACCACCAAGCCCTGTTCAGTTTCGGCCGCGAACCCGATATGCGTGTACTGCTTATAGACCAGGTTCTCGCCGCTGGCGTCCAGCGAGCTGTTGAATTCGGGAAACTTCTTCAGAGCCACCGCGGCCGCCTTCATGAAGAACGGCAGCAGGGTGAACTTGACCCCACCCCGCTGTGATTCGCTGCGGCGAAAGGCATCGAGCTCGGTGATGTCGGCGGTTTCAAATTGCGTGACGTGGGGTACGATTACCCAGTTGCGGTGCAGATTACGCGCCGAAAGTTTTCGGATTCGCGACAAAGGCCGGGTTTCGGTCGGGCCGAACTTCGCGAAATCGACCTCGGGCATGGTGGGCAGACCATTGCTACTGGCTGCGACGGGCTGGGCGCCGGACATTGCCGCTTTCACGAATTGACGGACATCCTCATCGCGTATGCGGCCTTTCCGGCCGCTGCCGGTCAACTGCGCAAGGTCCACGCCCAATTCACGCGCCAGTCGCCGCACCGAAGGACTGGCATAGGGCAGGGGGCCTGGCCCGGCCGCGGCCGGGACCTCCAGCTGCGCCAAGGCCGGTCTCGCAGTGCTGACGGCCGCGACCGGCGTGGATGCTGGTGGCTTTTCGGTGGCAGACTCGGACCTTGGCGCATGCTCGGCGGCAGGTATGGGCGCAGCTTCAGCATGGACTGCTGGCGCCGCCTCGGCGGCGGCCACACTTTCCGTCAGCAGAGCCACCAGGTCACCCTGAGACACCTTGTCGCCAACCGCGACCTGCAGGGACTCGATCGTGCCCGCAGCCGGACTGGGAACTTCCATGGTCGCTTTGTCGCTTTCCAGCAGGAGCAGAGCTTCATTCTCCTGCACGCTGCTGCCGGCCTGCACAAAGACCTCAATGATTTCGACCGTATCGAAATCGCCTATATCCGGAACCCTGACTTCAATGGTCATTTCAAACACTCAGCGGATTGGCTTTATCCGCATTGAGGCCATAGCGGGATTGGGCTTCGCTGACCGTACTGCGCTCCACCGTGCCAATCCGCGCCAGGGCATACAAGGCGGTCAGAACGATCCAGCGCCGGTCCACTTCAAAAAAGTCTCGCAGATTCTCGCGGGTGTCGGAACGGCCGAAACCATCGGTACCCAAGGTGTAATAAGGCATCGGAACATAGGGCCGAACAAACTCGGCATAGGTTTTTTGGTAGTCCGTCGCGGCGATGGCCGGCCCGGCGCGGCCGACCAGGCATTGCTTCACATAGCTGCTGCGCCGATCCGCTTCAGGATGCAGCAGGTTCCAGCGTCGCGCTTCCTGACCATCACGCATCAGCTCGGTGAAGCTGGGCACGGCCCATATATCCGCGCTCACGCCCCATTCGGCTTGAAGCATCTGCGCGGCAGCCAGTATTTCGCGAAAGATCGCGCCACAACCCATAAGCTGCACGTGCTTGTCACCCGGCGTCGGCGCGTCCTGATAGAGATACATGCCCCGAATGATGCCCTCCGCGCTGCCGGCGGGCATTGCAGGATGCGCGTAGTTCTCATTCTCCAGGGTCAGGTAGTAGTAGTGGTCCTGATTTTCCTGGTACATGAGACGCATTCCCTCATGCACTATCACCGCAATTTCGTAACCGAAAGTCGCATCGTAGCTGCGGCAGTTGGGTATGGTCGAAGCCAACACGTGGCTGTGTCCGTCCTCATGCTGCAGACCTTCGCCATTGAGCGTCGTTCTCCCCGCGGTCCCGCCCAGCAGAAAGCCACGGGCCCGCATGTCGCCGGCAGCCCAGGCCAGGTCG
>JBFIIN010000215.1:0-6271 GCA_041601225.1 Oceanococcus sp. | reverse complement strand
GGCAAGCAGCACGATGGACATGCGGTGTCTGAGCTGATGCATCCCGGACTGTCCTAATTCAGAGCGGATGCAGCGCTCACGCCGCCCGTCACGTAGTCGATGAAACCTTGGGCCAGTTCGTCCGGAGCGAGCTGGAAATGCGCAGCGTCGGCGCGCGTGGCCGGCAGGCGCCACAGCAGGTTCTGATCCACCATGCCATTGACCGTGCTGTGGATCGCCAGGAAGGCGTGCAGGCGCAGCGCATCGGCCGACTTGTCCGGCAGCAGGTCACGCAACTCATCTTCCAGCCGCCAGATCATGTGGCCGAAATGTTCCAGCAGCAGTTTCTGCCCGACCGCACCCTCCTCGCGGATCAGGCGCGCCAGCAGCTGAATGGCGGCCGGGTTCTGGATCTGCAGGCGGTAGACCGCACTCACCAGCGCGGTGATCACCGCGCGTATCGATAGCCCGCCGGCGGCCTTCAACTCATCGAGTTCGCCGAAGGCCTCATTAAACAATGAGGCAAACTCACGCTCAACCGCTGCCAGACAGGCGCCGATCAGCCCCAGCTTGTCCCCGAAGTAGTAGCGTACCGCAGCCTCATTGAGCACTTCGGCCTGCCGCTGGATCTCCCGTGCCGACACCGCCTGGGTGCCGCGGGCGCCATACAGCGCGATTGCGGTACGGATCAGCCGCGCCGCGACATCGTCTTCCGTGGCCGAGCCCAGCATGGGGGAAGCCTTGTGCATCGAATAACCGAAACGGGGAAGGCGCCGGAATATAAGAGATTAACCCAGACGGGTCAACCCAGTTGGGTTGGTCGGCCTCCGCTCGTTCGGCAAATTGGAGTCTTCCCGTGCTGGGCCTGCACAGCATCTTGCGCAATAGCGCGTGAATTTGCCGGTTCCTGCAACTCGCCAGATCGCTGTTCTTGGAACCTGGGATCCGTACGCGGCACGGATTTTGGATGCGCCGGGCCGATATATTGGTATCCTGCGGGGCATCTGCGGGCAGGCGCACATGCGAACCGCGGGCCACTTTTAGAAATTGCGACATCTGCGGAGCCTCGCAGGACTTCATCCCCAAGCGCGGGAGGGGTGGGGCGCACGCAAAACCCACGAATGAGCATCCAGTGAACAAGACGATATGGCCGGCCCTAGTCCTTGGACTGAGTATTGGAGGCGCGTATGCGGCCGATCCCGACAGCGGAACCCTGACCGACAACGGTGAGCACATTGAATTTACCGGCGGACCCTTTGTTGGAGCCAATACCTTCGGGCAGGCCGGGGATTCCGATGGCATCGATCCGGTCTTTGCCTGCGATCATTTCACGCTGACCATCGATCTTCCTGATGACTATGTTGAGCGCTATCCGACCGCGCTGATCCGTATCTCGACTCTGGTCACTGAACCTGGCGCTGGTGTACGCGAGGATTATGATCTGTACCTTTACGACGAGGACGGCAGCCTGGTCGCCGAAGGCGTCTCGGAACGCGATCCCGAGTTCATTGTGCTCCTGGCCCAGCCGGGACTGAGGAGCTACCTGCTGCGCATCGTTCCGTTTACCGCGACCGCGTCTTCGTACACCACCATAATCGAACTGAGTCCGGGCGTTCCGGCTGAGGATATAGAAGCTCGCAGCATGAGCATTGCAGCCGGCAGCCTCGGTGGCGGCCTGCTGGTGCTTGCGGCCCTGGGCCTGCGCCGGAGCCGCTGAGCAGGCAACCCGTGGCGAGCGGCCGGACGGACCGGCCGCTGGTGAAATCATCCGCTGAGCCCGTTTGCCTATGCTCGGTAACGTCGGTGGAACGGAACCAGCTGGGCCGCGCGGAAATTCTGGTTATTCTCGCGTGTCGGCGCTGATAAGATGGGTGGCGGTCCGGTCGCAGATGGTTCGCATTGTCGACGCGGTTCGTGGGGATGATTGAATCCGGCCAGCCGGAAGCGGCCGGGTTCGCTTTTGGAGGAGAGCTCTATGTATCGCAATACGACGGCAGGATTGCTGATGCTCATCTGCGGGACGGCTATGGGCGGGGAGCCGAGTTACAGCTACGTTTCGGCAAGTTTTATCGCGCAGTCGGAAAATGGCTCGGCGGATGGCAATGGATTCGCGCTTGACTTCAGCTGGGCGCCGTTATCTTTCCTGCAATTTGGCGCCGAGTATTCAAGCCGTGCGCTGGAAAACTCGGTCCTTGACTACGACACGGAGTTTCTGTCGATCTCCGTGGGCGGTCGTTATCTGCTGCCGATCAACGACCTGATCGAGTTATCGCTCTACGGTGGCGCAAGCTACGAAGAGATCAACACCGATGTCGGTAGGATTCGCGGTGGCGGTGGCGGTGGCGGTGGCGGTGGCGGTGACGGTGGCGGTGACGGTGGCGGTGACGGTGGCGGTGACGGTGACGGTGACGGTGGCGGTGACGGCGACGGCGAGGGCTGCGGATTGACCGGAACGCCGATTGATGAGTTTCTCCTGGACCAAGTGTTTGGAGAAGCCGGTATCTGCCCGACCGGAAGCCCGACGGCCAAGGGCCTGATCGGCAGTGGTTCAGGTTCAGGTGACGGATTCGGGCTCCACGTCGGCGTCCGCGCAATGTTCGGTGAGAACTGGGAAGCGCACTCGCGCATTCGCTACCGTGACTTCAGCGTGGAGACCCGCAATTCGCGTGCGGGGGTCAAGGCCGACATGATTTTTGGCATCGGCGGTGCCTATCATCTTGGCAATCTCTCGTTTTTCATCAATATCGAAGACCAGCGTGATGTCGACGTCCAGGACATCTCCCTGGGTATTCGCTACGCATTCAGCGGCGTGGACGGCGGTTAGCCAGAGCCGGTCTCAGCAGACGCGCTGCAGATCGCGGCCGAGTTCGCGCTCTGCAGCCAGCTGGGCGCCGTCGGCTCCGGCCGCGTTCGTTCCGGGATGGGCGTCAAGCCCAGCGCCTCATGGGCTTGGGCAGGCTGGGACGGCCCATCGAGAGGCCGGAATTTGCTCAGCTGGAGGGTGCCGTGCCGCATCGCGGGTATGGGCTGCGGTCAGTCGTATGATGCATACGCGTAGTTCTGCCGTGTTTGAAGGATAGGGGCGGGACCGTCAGCCCTCCAGGTTGGGCGCGCGTCCGCCGCGACAGCGGTCAGCCGATGATGGGTCTCACCATTTAGGGGAAGATCGCCGAATGCTCTGGATCGTCGCATCCTCAATAGTGCTCTGGCTGTTCGCGCATGATCTGCGCAGGCAGGCTCAGCGCCAGCGTCCGAGGGATTCTTTTGATCTCGGCTATGCGCTGGCCCTGTTGCTGCTGTTCGGCTATTGCGTCAGTCACCCGTATGCCGATTGGCGCTTCGAGCAACGTATGTCAGCGGTGGCGAGCCAGCTCGCCGACGGCAGGCACGCTGACTTTGACTGCAATTCCGAAGCCGAATCGATATTTTTTCAGGGCGACCTGTTCACTGTCGCCACCGGCTCATGGGACACGGGAAAAATCGAGATCTTGCCCAAATGGTGCAAGGCCCTGAAGCGCTATATCGCGCAGCCGGCCGAGGCGGGGCAGGAGGAACTGTGGAGCCTCAATACCTTCACCCACGAAGCCATGCATGTGCGTGGTGAGCGCAACGAGACCCGGACCAACTGTCAGGCGGTGCAGCGTAATTATCGCGCGGCGCGTATGCTCGGTGTGCCCGACGAAGTCGCCAGGCGCAACGCGGTGGACTTCTATCGGAATCACTATTTGCCGCGTGCAAATCGTCGTGAATCCCAGTACTACAGCAAGGCCTGCGCGCCGGGCAAGGCCCTGGATGAACAACTTTCCGATTCGACCTGGACAGTCCTGTCCCGCTGAGATCATGGCCGGCGGGCAGATGCGCGGACGTGGCGTGGGCGTCACCGGCTGCGCTGTTCACCGCAGACGAGTTCGGGCACCGGATTCGAATTCTCGCCTGGTCAGCGCCCTTTGCGCCGAGTTCGTGTGACACTGCGCAGGTGCGGCATGCCATTGAGACACGTCCGAAACGCACCGTGCCCTGCGTGACATCGGCGGCGTACGGGACACTTCTGCTCGACGAATTGCTGAGTCTGCGGTTACGGCGCGCAGGGTCGATGGTCCAGCGGACCGGCGCGCTTCCGCGTGGAGGGGGGGGCCGGCCGCCCTGGCTTCGGTATGGGGGCATGCTGTGAGACAATTCGTACGTGAATGAAATCGCGACAGGCGACGGCCCGGACCGCGTACTGCTGTCTCTGCGGTTTGATCCGGGCCGGCTAATTTCGTGCATCAGCAATCTGGGACTGCGCGAGTATATTTATTACGACGTCATACCCCTCACGGCGCCGGCGCATCTGCTCGACCCGAGCCTCCCCGAGCCGCCAGCGGGCGGCAACTTCGCTGACGGTTCCTGGACGGACTGGCAGGACACCAAGGCGCTGCGGCATTCGTCGTATTTGCTGGAGGTGGTGGAAAACATTCGTCGGCACACGACGGTGACCCTGGTTCGGGTTTTGCGTTTGGCAGCCGGCGCGGCGGTTCCCGAACACACCGATCCAACGCTGGGGTTACATATTGAGGATTCGGTTGTCCGCCTCACGATTCCGGTGTTATGCCCTGACCATTGCATTTTTTATCTCAATAATGCCCCGGTTTCAATGCAGCCGGGGGAATGCTGGTATTTGCGGCTGACTGACCCGCACCGGATCGAGAATGCCAGCCATTCGGAACGCATTCATTTGACGATTGATTGTATTCCCAATGCCTGGGTTCGAGACCAGATCGCGGGCGCGGCGGGCCGTGAATCTGAATTTCGCCATAGCCCGAGGGCGCGATGCTCTTAAGCTGGCGCTGGGCGTCTTGGACCAGATTGGCGGGTATACTGTGGCGCAAGACCTAACTGGAGGCGCAAGTGCCGGAAATCAGGCGCTTTTTCGGCATCATCGATGTACTAAACGAGCATGCCCCTCCCCACTTTCACGCGAAGTACGCTGGCAAGGAGGCGGCGATTCGCATCGATGCGGGCGAGGTCATGGATGGTGATCTTGGGCCGCGAGCTGCTCGCCTCGTCGAACAGTGGCGCCATCTTCATGGGCCTGATCTCATGGCCGACCGGGACCTTGCGCAGTGTCGCCGCCCATTGAACAAGATTGAGCCGCTGAAGTAGCTATGATCCCGAAAGTTGTAGAGGCTAAACCGCTGGAAGGCTACAAGCTTTGGCCTAAGTTCGATGATGGCTTATCCGGAACGGTTGAGCTTCATAGCGAGCTATGGGGCGCCGTATTCGAGCCTTTGAATGATCCCGAAGCATTCGCTCGAGTTTGCGTCGATCCGGAGTTGGGGACGGTTGCACGGCCGAACGGGGCTGATCTGGCTCCGGAGTTTCTTTAATGAGGCAGCCGCTTAACAAGTCGCTGCAGGGGATGTTTGACCCGTCGCCCATTTTTGCAATCGCAAAGACGGTCGCCGCCTCAAACGCCCTTGAGCTCAAGCGATAAATTATGCTGTGCCCGTTGTGCCAAAAATTGGCCAATGATTTCGAAACAGGGGAGTGTCTGACATGGATGCGCTAATGAGCTGGGCGCCACTTATGCTGCTGGTGGCCTTCGTGTTGTGGATTATCAGCATCTATAACCGCCTGGTGACGGGGCGCAATGGCTATCAGAATGCGTTTTCGCAGATCGACGTGCAATTGCAGCGGCGCTATGACCTCATTCCCAATTTGGTGGAAACGGCCAAGGGCTATCTGAAGCATGAGCGGGAGACGCTGGAGGCGGTCATTGCCGCCAGAAACTCGGCCGCCAGCGCCTTGAAGGCTGCGCAAGCAGACCCGGGCAGCGCATCAGCAATCCAGAATTTGGGCAAGGCCGAAGGCGTACTCGGAGGCATAATGAGCCGCTTCATGGCGGTGATGGAGGCCTACCCGGACCTTAAGGCCAATGAAAACATGATGCAATTGAGCGAGGAGCTCACTTCAACGGAAAACCGTGTGGCATTCGCCCGCCAGGCATTCAACGATGCGGTTCTGCATTACAACAATCTACGTGAAGTGTTTCCCAATAATGTGCTGGCCGGTTTTTTTCAGTTTACTGCGGCGCAATTCCTGGAGCTGGAAGAGCCCGACGCCCGCAAGCCCGTCAAAGTCAGTTTCTAGCAGCCGCTGCGTCATGCTGAGGTTCGGCTGCGGGTCCGCAAGCCCAGCACCGCGGTGAACTTTTTCGCACAACAGGCCAAGGCCCGCGCCAATACCGGGCGCCTGATCCTGCTGTTCGCTGCGGCCGTGCTGTTGATCGTCGTGGCCATGAATCTGGTTGTCC
>JBFIIN010000214.1:0-6311 GCA_041601225.1 Oceanococcus sp. | reverse complement strand
GGATGCCCCGCGGCGTCCCCGTGAAGTCCAGGACCTCCCAGGTATCCAGTTCGATGCTGCGGTCAATGTAACGATGGTGCAGGCGAATCAGCGGACGCATGGCTCCGGCCCGCACGCCAAGCTCTTCTTGCAATTCGCGGCGCAATGCCGACTCCGGGGCTTCGCCGGGCTCAATTTTTCCGCCCGGGAACTCCCACTGCCCGGCCGCGATCTTGCCCGGCGGTCGCTGGGCGATCAGCACCCGGCCCCGTGCATCTCGCAGCACGCCGGCGACCACCGGAATCATGAGCGATATTCGGCGTTGATCCTGACGTATTCGTAGCTGAAATCCGAGGTCCAGATTTCGGTCATTGCCGCACCGCGGCCCAGGACAATGCGCACACTGTACTCGGCCCGCGCGGCCACCTCGGCGCCCAGGGCCTCGCGATACTCGGCAGCCGGCTCGCCGCCCCGCAATACGCAGACCTCGCCGAGATACAGGTCGACCTTGCTGATATCCAGATTCTCCACTCCGGAGCGGCCGACCGCAGCCAGAATGCGCCCCCAATTGGGGTCGCCAGCAAATGCCGCAGTCTTGACCAGCGGAGAGTGCGCCACGGTGTAAGCCACGGCGCGAGCCTCGGCGGTATCAGCCGCGGCTTCGACGCACATTCTCAGCAGTCGCGTCGCGCCCTCTCCATCGCGCACCACCGCCTGCGCCAGTTCCACGCACAGGGCGGTTACGGTCTCTCGCAAGGCGGCGAACGCGGGCTCGCCGGCGCGACACACGACCCCGGACTGGCCCGTCGCGATGAGCACGCAGGCGTCATTGGTGGACGTGTCCCCGTCGATCGTGATCCTGTTGAACGACTCGCCGACGGCAGCGACCAGCAGAGCCTGCAAATCTCCCTGCTCCAATTGCGCGTCGCAAGCCACATAGGCGAGCATCGTGGCCATATCCGGACAAATCATTCCCGCGCCCTTGGCCATCCCGGTGATCGTCACCGTGCGCTCGCCGACGATCATCCGCCGTGACGCGGCCTTCGGCATGGTATCAGTGGTCATTATGGCGCGCGCGGCCGGCAACCACTGGGCGCTTGAAGCCGCGGCCAGCCGCGGCATGGCCGACTCTATCCGATCCACCGGCAGCGCTTCACCGATAACCCCGGTGGAAAATGGCAACACGGCCTCTGCCGGACAATCGAGCAGGCGAGCCGCGGCCATACAACTGCGTCGCGCCGCCTGGAGCCCGGCCTGCCCGGTGCCCGCATTGGCGTTACCGCTATTGATCAGCAAGCCGCGAATCTCGCCGCCGCTGCGCTGCAAATGCTGCCGCGCGACGAGCACGGGCGCCGCACAGAATGCATTGCGCGTAAAAACCGCAGCCACCTGTGAGCCCGGCGCCAGGTCCAGCAGGACCAGATCGTCACGCTGCTGATAACGGATTCCCGCCTGCGCCACGGCCAGCCGCACGCCAGCGACCGGCGCCAGCTCACCCGGCGGCTGGAGATTCACGGCCATGTGTGCAACCGCGAAAAGACCCCGAAACCTAGTTCAATTTGCCGTGACACTGCTTGTACTTCTTGCCCGAGCCACAGGGACAGGGTTCATTGCGCCCCACCTTGCGGTCGTTGCGCACGAAGGTCTCCGGGCGCGCCGGGGGTTGGCGAGGCAACACCCGAGGCGCGCCACCGGCCGGCGCCGAAGGCGGCGAATCGGGGTGCGCCAGCGGCCCGGGCGATGCGGGCGGAGGCTCGGACAGAGCATTGCCCGCCTCGGCATGCTCGAAATGCATTTCGCGCGCCTGGCGCCGGCGCTGCTCAACAGCCTCCAGATCTTCACTCGCCCGGATCTGCGCCTTGCACAGGATTGAAGTCGCTTCCTGCTTGTAGCGTTCGAGCAGTTCGCTGAACAGCCCGAAGGCCTCACGCTTGTATTCCTGTTTGGGATCCTTCTGCGCATAACCACGCAAATGGATCCCGCGCCGCAAGTAATCCATTGATGCCAGATGTTCACGCCACAAGGTGTCCAGCACCTGCAGCATCACCGATTTTTCCAGGTTGCTCATCAGGGCCTCGCCAACGCGGGCGCGCTTCTGGGCATACGCCCCGTCAACTTCCTCGATCAGGCGCGCCAGGATGCCTTCATCATCCATGGATTTGTTCTCGGCAAGCCAGTCGGCCGGACTCGCGCTCAAGCCGAATTCGCGCTGCACGGCATCAGCGAGTTCGCCGATCTTCCACTGCTCTTCATGGCTGCCCTGCGGGATATATCCGCGGAACAACTGCCGGACCACATCCTCGCGCACGCTATCAACGATCTCGCTTACCGATTGTGCAGTCAGCAAGAAGTCGCGTTGCTCATAGATGGCGCGACGCTGGTCGTTCGCCACGTTGTCGTATTCGAGCAGGCTCTTGCGGATATCGAAGTTATGCGCTTCAACCTTGCGCTGGGCCGTTTCGATGGAGCGGGTGACCCAGCGATGCTCAATGGCCTCACCATCTTCCATGCCCAGGCGCTGCAGCATGGCCCGCATTCGCGGCGGGGTGAAGATACGCATCAGGTTGTCTTCCAGAGACAGGTAGAAACGCGTCTTGCCCGGATCGCCCTGGCGCCCGGATCGACCCCGCAACTGGTTGTCGATTCGCCGCGACTCATGACGCTCCGAACCCACAACGAACAGGCCGCCAGCGGCCAGCACTGCTTCATGCCGCTGTCGCCAGTCAGCCATCGCGCGCTCACGGGCTGCAGAGTCGGTCTCGGGAATAGCCGCCAGTTCCGTC
The DNA here is from genome assembly GCA_041601225.1 of Oceanococcus sp. Taxonomy (GTDB): domain Bacteria; phylum Pseudomonadota; class Gammaproteobacteria; order Nevskiales; family Oceanococcaceae; genus JBFIIN01. The sequence goes on along the minus strand of JBFIIN010000214.1, from coordinate 3,549 downwards.
TCGAAATTCCCGCCAAGCACGATATCGGTGCCGCGCCCGGCCATGTTGGTGGCGATGGTCACCACGCCCGCACGGCCGGCCTGGGCCACAATTTCAGCCTCACGCTCGTGCTGCTTGGCGTTGAGCACCTCATGCTTGATGCCCTTATTGCCCAGCAGCCGGGACAGAATCTCCGAGGTTTCGATCGACGCCGTACCGACCAGAATGGGCTGGCCCTGCTCGCGCGCAGCATCAATGTCCGCAACGATGGCTTCGAACTTTTCGCGGGCCGACATGAAGACCTGATCGGCGAGGTCCTCGCGCACCATCGGCTTGTTGGTCGGAATCACCACCACTTCCAGACCATAGATCTGCTGGAACTCAAAGGCTTCGGTGTCCGCAGTTCCGGTCATGCCGGACAGCTTGTTGTAGAGCCGGAAGTAGTTCTGGAAGGTGATCGATGCCAGCGTCTGATTTTCCTGCTGAATCGTGACGCCTTCCTTGGCCTCAATGGCCTGATGCAGCCCATCGGACCAGCGTCGCCCCGGCATGGTGCGGCCGGTAAATTCGTCGACAATGACCACATCGCCATCGCGAACAATGTATTCAACGTCCTTCTTGTACAACACGTGCGCCCGCAGGGCGGCGCTGAGGTGGTGCATCAGGACGATATTCGCCGCATCGTAGAGGCTGCCCTCGTTGATCAGGCCAGCATCGGCAAACAGCTCCTCGACGCGTTGGTGACCCTCTTCGGTCAAATGGATCTGCCGTGCCTTTTCATCCACCGCATAGTCGCCCGGACCGTCTTCTTCTGCCTGGGCGACCAGCTTTGGCACCAGCACGTTCATCTTGCGGTAAATCTCCGGATCATCGTCGGTCGGTCCGGAAATAATGAGCGGCGTTCGCGCCTCATCGATCAGGATGGAATCGACCTCATCGACAATGGCAAAGTTCTGTCCGCGCTGGACCTTGTCGGCCTGACTGAACGCCATGTTGTCACGCAAATAGTCGAATCCAAATTCATTGTTGGTGCCGTAGGTGATGTCTGCGGCGTAGGCCTCGCGCTTTTCGCTGGAAGTTTGACCATGCACAACGACCCCGACGCTCATGCCGAGGTAGCGATAGATCCGTCCCATCCACTCCGAGTCACGGCGCGCGAGATAGTCGTTGACGGTAATGACGTGCACGCCGTCGCCGGGCAGGGCGTTCAAATAGGCCGCCAGGGTCGCAACCAGCGTCTTGCCCTCGCCGGTGCGCATCTCCGCGATGCGGCCCTGATGCAAGACCGCGCCACCGATCAGCTGCACGTCGAAATGGCGCATGCCCAGCACCCGCCGACCCGCCTCGCGCACCACCGCGAACACTTCGGGCATCAGGGCATCGAGCTTTGCGCCGTCCTGCAGACGGGCACGGAACTCGTCGGTCTTGGCCTGCAACTCCGCGTCGGAAAGCCCCTGGATAGCGGATTCGAGCTTGCCTGTATCGACAACCAGGGATTGCAAACGCGATAGCACCCGCTCATTGCGGCTGCCGAATAATTTTGTGAGGAATTTCGCCATGGTCTCAGCTAAACGCGGCCGCAGTGCGGCCCGCAGAGAAAAGGGCGAATGATACCGGGTTTTCGCGTCTGATTCGTGCCCCGGGCACCAGCGCGGCATGGCGCGACCCGCTCAGCGGGCCCTGCCCGGGAAATTCTACGGGATTAACGCGCGGCGCTGATGAAATTTCTGGGGTTGACGGCGACGCCGTCCACCAGGACCTCGAAGTGCACATGAGGCCCGGTCGAACGCCCGGTCCGGCCAACCAGCGCCAAACTGGCGCCCTTGCTCACCCGGTCCCCCACCTTCACGAGATTCTTGCGATTGTGGCCGTAGCGCGTGACATAGCCATTGCCATGGTTGATTTCCACCAGATTGCCGTAGCCGGTGCGCCGCCCGGAATAGGACACGACCCCGGCAGCGACGGCAACGACATCAGATCCGGCGCGCGCTGCAAAATCGACCCCGTGATGCGCTGTCCTACGCCCGGTAAAGGGATCGGTACGGGCGCCGAAGACCGAAGATATCCAGCCCGTTTTCACCGGCCAACCGGCGGGCCGCCGATCATCAAAAAGCTGGTTGATCAGCAACATATGCTCCAGGATGTCCAGCTGCCTGGCCTTGAGGTCCAATTCGGACTCGAGCAGCTCCAGGCTCAGATCGCCGGCGCCATCGAGCGTGCCCAGGCTCGGCGCCTCTGGGCCACCGATTGCGGGCTCATTGGCAAATTCAAATTCTGACTCGTCGAGCATCGCGACCTCGGTCAGCCGCTGGCCGGCCGCGTTCAGACGCATGATATGCGCCTGCATTTGCCCCAGACGCCGGGCCGTGGCCAATTCTGCCGCGTGCATCTGCTCGCGACTTTGCGCAAGCCGCTCACGCTGCCCTGCCAGCTCCGCGCGCATCTCGGCCACGGCGGCAACCGCCAGGCCTTCCGCTGTCGCGCGTTCGACCGAACCGCGCCCCAGCCCGTAGGCCACCGCAGCCACCGATACAAGGGCGGCAAGGAAAATTGCAGCCAACCCGCCGCTTGCGATCGGCAAATTTCGCGCCTGACCGCGCTGATGATCTACGAGTATGATCCGCATAAGCTTTCTCTTGTCTCCTCCGTGAGCAGCAAAACTCTCGAAACCCTGACTCGTCGATCCCTGGCCTCTGTGTGGCGTCGCGTAAACGAACACCGGGCCTTGCAGGTCACATTATTCACGCATCTCCCGCGTCCGCTGCGCGACCATGTCCGGATCGCACGCGTCGAAGGCGACTGCCTCATAGTTTGTGTTGACGAATCCGTATGGGCTACGGATTTTCGCTTTCGCTCTCCTCAAGTTCTCCAACAACTCAACCGCGACCACAAACTTGAATTGGCTCGTTGCCAAATCAAGGTGCGTCCCGGTGCCTTCACCTAATCAGGCCATGCCGGCCGCATACGATACCGGCGACTTGGCTTCGTCGGGATAACTGACCAGTTCGTACGACTTTGGGTCAGCTAGCAACGCTCGTGCCAATTTATTATTGAGACCATGTCCGGACTTGTAGCCCGTATAGGCCCCGATTATTCCGTGCCCCAGCAGATACAAGTCGCCGATGGCGTCCAGTATTTTGTGGCGCACGAATTCGTCAGTATAGCGAAGCCCGTCATCATTGAGAACTCGGTAGTCATCCAGCACGACCGCATTGTCCAGACAGCCGCCCAGCGCCAGGTTCTGTGAACGCAGGTATTCGATATCGCGCATGAAGCCAAAGGTTCGCGCCCGACTCACTTCCCTGACATAGGAGGCCGTGGAAAAATCAACACTGGCTTCCTGCAAGCCATTGGCGAACACAGGATGCTCGAATTCAATCGCGAAGCTCACGCGGAACCCATCATAGGGCTCGAAGCGAGCCCATTTGTCACCATCTTCAACGGTTATGGCATCACGAATGCGAATCAGCTTCTTGGGCGCATTCTGCTCGGTGATGCCGGCCGACTGCAGCAAAAACACGAAGGGACCGGAACTTCCATCCAGTATCGGCACCTCGGCCGCACTCAGTT
>JBFIIN010000213.1:0-6329 GCA_041601225.1 Oceanococcus sp. | reverse complement strand
GATCTCCCGCCGGCCTGCCGACGCGCTGAGCGTTGCCATGAATTTGCTCGAGGAGTCGAATGGGACTTCGGCCAGGCGGTGCACGCCATCGGCCAGCAGCTCGGCCTTGGCGCCGGCCACCCGCAGCGCGACTTCCGTGGGGTCGCCGATATGCTGGCCGCTGGCATGCAGATTCGCGTTGTTGCAGTAGAAACCGGCCCGCAGCAGCTGCATCAGGGCCGGGTGCTCGCCCAGCTCGATGGCGCGCCCGGCCAGGCGGAACTCCCCCTGCAGGTCGTAGCCGACACCGCTGATTTCATATTCCGCCCCGCCGCTGAAGGCCCGGGTTACGGTCATGTGGTTTTCCGTCAGCGTGCCGGTCTTGTCCGAACAGATGACCGAGGTCGCACCCAGGGTCTCGGCCGCGGGGAGCTTGCGGATGACCGCCTTGCTCTGCGCCATGACGACCCCGGCCAGCGCGAGAATCGAGGTCACCAGCGCCGGCAGCATCTCGGGAATCGCGGCGACGACCAGCGAGACCGCACCCAGAAAGCTGTAGCTGATGGCATAGCCCAGATAGATACCCAGCACGAAGTCGAAGGCACCGATCAGCAGGATCGCCAGGATCAAAGAGCGCACGAACTGCTTCATCTTCTTCTGCAGCGGCGTCGGCTCGCTGCCCGCCGCGCTGACCATGCGGGCGATCTTGCCGAAAACCGTGCGCCCGCCCGTGGCAACGACAATGCCCTGGGCCGCGCCGCGGGTGATGAAGGTGCCCGAGAAGCCGATATTGCGCTGATCGCCAGGCACCAGATCGGTGCCGCTCAGGGCTTCCAGCTGCTTCTTCACCGGCACGGATTCGCCGGTCAGGGCCGACTCATCGACATGCGCATTGTTCAGGTCGGTAAAGCGGATGTCGGCCGGAATCTTGTCGCCGCCTTCCAGCAGCACGATATCGCCCGGCACCAGGCCGCTGGCCGGCACGCACTGCTGCTGACCATCCCGCAAGACCAGACATTCCTGCACCATCATCTTGCGCAGCGCGTCCAGCGCGCCTTCGGCCTTGCCTTCCTGGACGAAACCCAGAACCGCGTTGAGCAGCACCACGCCCACGATCACGATCGTGTCCGGCAGCATGTGCTGCCCCAGGGCCGTGAGCACGCCCGTCGTGGCCGCGGTGATCAGCAGGATGATCACCATGGGATCGTTGAATTGCTGCAGGAAGCGGACCCAGCTGGGCGTTTTCTTGAACTGGATCTGATTGGGGCCGTAGCGTTGCTGGCGGTCCGCGACCTCGGCGGCGCTCAGGCCGCCGCTGCGGCTTTGCAGCGCCTGCAGACAATCTTCCGCGCTGCGCCTGTACCAACGCTCGTCAAGTTCATCGATGTCGCCCATGGCATGCCCCTCATCACGGTATGGGTCGCTGTCTCGGGACCGCGCCCCAAGACGCCGTACTGGCAATTGCGCTCAGCGCGCCACCGATGAGCGTAAGGCCTGCGCAATACCGGCATCTTGATCTGTGGGCTTGTCTGATTGATGTCTTGGTGTTAGGGGCGGCAGGCCTTGTCAGCGAGGGCATCCGCTGGGCATTGCCCGGCGACTGGGCGTTTTCAAGGCGCTGATCGGGCTCTCGCCGGCGCCAGGCCGGACAGCAAGGGCGGGCTGGGCCGCGGGTCCGCTTGTTAGCCCTAGCCCGCATTATTCATGAAGGTGCCCGATGATCGCGCAGAATTTTGAATTCACGAGGAATTTTGCGAAGGAGAGGAATAACAGTGTGTATTTCCGACTGAGCAAAATGTCTTGTGGATTCATAGGGCAAGCGAGGGCGGGTGCAGTTCATGAATAATGCGGGCTAGTGCGCCACGCCAACGATCGCTGCCCGAATCCGGCGATCAACAGGCGGCATCAGGGGAAGCTGTTGAAACTGTTCGGTGATCTGTGCGCCCAGCCAGTCAGGCCGGGCCAGCAGATCGCGGCGCAGATCCTTGAGCAGCAGGGGACGCGAGCGACCGCTTGCGCCGAGTTTGTCGAACCAGACCGGTCGGATGAGATCCAGCCAGCGGATTGCCAGCGCATCCCAGTCAGGCTGTTGCTCGGGGCGCGGATGCTCGAGTTCACCCAGTAGCAGCGCGAAGAACTCCGCCTGATTCTGCTTGCGGTTCTTCAGGGCCTGCTTGTGCAGACGACCGACGCAGTATTCGAATTCGGTCAGCGCGCGCTGCTTCTTCTGCGACAGCAACTGGCGCTCGGCGCGCATCAGCCGCTGAATGAAGCATTCCAGCTCGCTGGCGCCACGCTCAAACTCCTGCACGTCTTCAACGTCCGGTCCCAGCCGGCCGCGCAGGGCGGCCACGATGTCTCCCAATTCATGTATGACCACGCCGCTGGATGAGGGCAATAGCAGCCAGCGCGGGGCATCAAAGGTTCCGGCTGTGAGGCAAAAAAGTGCCCAGGGCGATTCGGCCTCCACCAGGCTTACCCTCGCCAGCACCCGGGTGGCCACGTCGCGGTAGCGGGCGTAAACCTCGGGCGGTACCAGCGCGGCCGTGCCGGCGGTCAGGCCGCGCACGGGCGCGAAAGCATCATCCAGGCCATCCCAGGGCTGGCTGGCGCTGGCTTCGTACTCGCGAATCATATCCTGCGCCGAAACCCGCGCCGTCTCGCGCTTGAGGTGTTCGGGTAGCGGCATGTTCGCGCCCAGCAGACTTTCGACCGTCTGGTAACGCTGTACGAATTTCTCGTCCGAAGTCAGCTCGAACTCGGGCGCATCCTGCGGCCACCAGACTTCGATCTCGCTGTGCAGGGTATCCATGCGGTCCACCCGGCCAGCGCGTTGCTCGGCTACGCGGACCACGCTGGGCATGTCCAGATGGATTAGCGTGGAAGCCCGTTGCATGTTGACGCCCTCGGCCAGGCTGTCCGAGCACAGGCCTATCACTTTGGTCTGGGTCGAGTCCGGTGCGAACGCGGCCAACAGCTTGCGCCGTGCGCTCTCGTCCTCACCCCAGCCCATCAACACGGTCATCTTGTCACTGCGCCCCAACTGCTGGCGGATCAGCGCGAGGGTGATCGGCCGCGAATCGAAAGCCAGAATCATCGGGTGCCGGCGCCGCAGGCTCAGCAACTGGGCGGCTTTTCGCGTCTCGCGGTGGCCGCTCATCTGGCGGCACAAAGTGGCAATTTCGCGATAGATCGCCTGGTCCGCAGCGCAGGCGATGGTATGCGCTGCTGGGTCGCTTAGCCAGTCGGGCAGCACGACGCCCAGTTTGTTCTGCGGCGGCTTGCCGGCCAATTGTGCGAGGCGCGACAGCATGTCGCCGCCGTCCTTGCTCTTGCGAAAACCCTGAATCGCAAAGGCCTTAATCGCTGCGGCGGTGCCCTCCACATGTTCGATCAGCGCCGCACGGGAAGAGCGCAGCGCGGCCGCGATCAAGTACTGGACCAGCTTTTTCGCACCGTTGAGTCGGCCGTTGAGGTACTGCTCGGGCGTGACGCCCTGGCGCGCCAGATTGGCGGGCAGCTCCAGCGGCCGCTCGAAGTGGCTGACGCCGTGCAGCTGGCTTGCCAGCTCTCGGATGCGTGCGGCAAGTTCACGATCGGCTTGGGGCTCGTCCAGTGGATAAATGCACGCCTGATGACGGGGAAAGCGGCAGGGCCGGCCGGCCTGATCGCGGTAATGCTCCGGATCACCGTCGATTAGGGCATTGAGCATGGCCTTGGTGCGGCGCACCGTGAACTTGCGGATCTCGCCGCGCAGTTGCTCGATCTCCGCCGGCGACAGGCTCTGCGGCAGCTTGCGGGCACCCAGCATCTTGTCGAAGGCAGCCAGGGTGGAGGGTTCCAGATTGTCCGCGCCCAGCATGTCGGCTATGCGCAGCAGATCCGTTACCCCGCGATTGATCGGCGTTGCGGTCAGCAGCAAGACATGGTCGGCCATGTTGCGCAGGATCATTTGGGTGCGCGCGGTGGCTAGGTTCAGGAAATTGTGGCCCTCGTCCACACACAGCAACTGTGCCCGCTTAAGCGCTTCGCTCTTGACCTCGTGCAGGCGGCTGGATTTGTGACTGAGTCCGCCGTGGGAGTAGACCTCCATTGGCACGCCGGCGGCCACTTTTTCCCGTTCCCAGTTTTCGCGCACCGAGGGCGGGCAGACCATCACCGTGTTGGCCCGATTGCGGACCCGGCCACGGCGCACGATCTGGTCCCGGATGGCGCCGATCAGATAAGTGCCCATGCGGGTCTTGCCGGCCCCGGTGGCATCGGCGATCAACACGCTGTCATGCTGCGACAGCACCGCCAAAGCCTGGGCGATGCCCTGGCGCTGCGAGGGCCACAGGCTGTCGGCTGCGCTCATGAAATCGTCGTCCAGATAGGCCTGCGCCCACTCGCCCTCCAGCAACTCGGCGCAGGCCCGCGCCAGCGCTTCACGCCAGGATACGAACTGCAATAGTTTCTTGAGCAGCGCGATCAGTTCGGCGTTGTAATCGCGGCCGATGGCCCAGTAGTTCTCGGCCAGGGCCTTGAGTTCTGCGTAGCGCTTGCGCTCCTTGCCCCGGCCCTCACCATTTTCGAACCGGGCATTGGCTTCGTGCTGGAAACTCATGCCGGGATCGGTGAAATTGCTCGAACCCAGCGTGGCGGCGCCATCGCCCACGTAGATTTTGGCATGCAGCCGCACGCCACCATGTATATAGCGAGCCTGGACCCGGCCGGCTTCAAGCAGGCCGATGGTGTGCAGCAGCGCCGCCGAATGCAGCAAAGAGATGTTGCGTTCCAGCCAGAAAGCCTCGACTTCGGCGCCAAAGCTGGTTCCGTCCAGGCGATAGTCTTGCCCGCTCGCCGCATAGGGTTCGTGGCCAAAGACGATGCGCAGTGGCGGCGGGTCGCGATCTCCGCAAAATACGATCAGACGGTCCAGCGCGGCGTAACCGGTGACGATTAGCGCCGCCTGCGATTGTCGCAGGTCATCCTCCACCGGCAGCTCGACCCGGTGGGCCCCGAGATTGGTGGGGAAGCGACGCTGGTCGGGCAGCGGTAAGGGCAGATGGGCTTGCTCGTCCTGCGCCTGGGTCGCGGAGAACAGGTCCAGGGTGGGTGAGCTTCGGCGTGAGCGACTCATGCGTCCTGGCGCCCGCCGGCTGCCCCCGAACGGCTCACAACAGTTGATCCAGCCGACTAACCACGCGGAACGCCACCTGCTCGAACAGCTTGAAATGGCGCTTCCCACACTCGATCTTGAGCTGCTCCAGCGGTCGCAACAGGCTCTCCTGCACGCCCTGGGCATCGGTTCCGCCCTTGGTTTCGGCCACGAAATACAGGGTCTGGTAATTGCGATAACTCAGCGCCCAGTCCGGGTTGTAGCGGCCCACCGGCGTATCGATCGTGAACCAAGCCGGCAGCTTGATGTAGAACAGCACATCGTTGTTGTCCTCACAGGCCTGCGCAAAGGCGCGCTCCGGGCCTGAGTTGGCATCGATTACGATATGCGAGAACAGGGTCTTTTCCGGCTTGCGCACGGCCTGCACGTTGCTGGCGAACAGTTCCATCAGCCCGTGGGCGGCAAAGCGCTGCATCTCGTAGACCCGGCCGTCGACGCGTAGGTACTCGACCCCGGCCACCAGCAACTCGCGCTTGACCGCGTTGATCTCCTCGGCGCACTGCTCGATGAACTGCTGCGGATTGTTCAGCGCATCGGACATGCGTTGCGCGGCCAGCAGAATCCGCGCCACCGTCGAACGGCCCAGCCCGGTGCGCTGCTGCACGGCTCCCACCAGGTCCGGCATCTGAAAGCGCGCTTCCACGGTCTCGGTGCGGTAACCGGTCTGCCGTCCGCTGATGCCGTCGCGGTTGACCGTGATATCCGCGCGAGTCAGCGCGATGGTCGGCCGGGCGATGGCCGGCATGTGCTTGCGAATGCGCATCGCGGCCTGGTCGATTAACTCGGCCGTGTCGTAGCTCACCCGATACCGGGTGCGCTGCTGAATCTTGTCCCACAGATCGAGAAACGCCGTGTCGGTCTGATAGCCCTTGCGCAAGCGCACCGCGACCTTGTCGCGCTCGTTTTGCACCATGCGCTGGCGGTCAAAGGCCAGGCCCGCGTCCTCCATCTCCGTCTGCAACTGATTAGCGAAATCCTCATAGGCCTCGTTGGCAATCACGGTCAGCCGGTTGGTGGCGCGGTCGAACACCCGCTGACCGTCCTGGTTCACGCACAGGCGTAGCCCGCGGCCGATCTCCTGACGTTTCTTGATCTCCGAGCGGGTCTCGGCCAGGGTGCAGATCTGGAACACATTGGGGTTGTCCCAGCCTTCGCGCAGGGCCGAGTGGCTGAAGATGAAGCGCAGCGGCTC
>JBFIIN010000212.1:0-6364 GCA_041601225.1 Oceanococcus sp. | reverse complement strand
CGCAGCGGCTGGCCTCTTTCCAAGGCCATGAATTGGAAGGGTTTCTGGCCGGCCTGGTGACGCGTCTCGGTCAGGCTTCCAGCGCCCAGATCCCCTCAACCTCGAGCAGCAGTTCGCGCCGGCAGATGTCGCCCTGCAATTCGAAAACCGGCAACTCCTTTCCCCAACGCGACTGGAGCACCCGAATCATCGGCTCGGCCGGCGTGCCGGAGCGCGCATAGACGCGGAAGGCTTCCGGTCGGGTCGCGTGCCGGGTTTGCGCAAGCAAACTGTCGAGGTTGCGCATGATCTCCGCGGCCTGTGCTTCACTGTCACCAATATGCCGGGACGCATGGCCCACCACACTGGCCGTGCCCGAAACGAGCAGGCGCGGGCGTGCTTCTCCCGGTGCGGAAATGATCGAGGCCCGCGCAAACGAGGGGCTGCGCGGGCCGTACTGGCGCGGATAATGGTAGGCGCTGACCTGGCGTGGATTTTCGATCTGCTGACTGGGCTGAACACCTGCCAGAAACATGATGAACAGCTGGGGTACATGGCCGCCTATGGCCGACGCGGCGGGGTACTGCGCCTCCTGCCAATCACTGTCGGTGAAGGCTTGGTGCCGGCCGCGGCAAAACTCGCGGTACCGCTCGCGGTCGCCGCCACCGTCGTTGATTTCAGCGAATACGTTCCAGGTGCGCCAAAGCTGGTTATGCCGCTGCCGCGGCAACCAGTCCAGGAGTTCGCGAAATGCGGCTTGGCTGACCTCGCACAAATTGTCGCTGGCGTGCGGCAGGATGAGCGTGCCCACGGTCATCTCCGCACTGCGGGCAAAGGAAATATTGCCCTCCCGTCCGGTCGTCACCGGCGAACGCGCGGTCCAGACCTCGGTGCCGGCATGCGCGCAAGCCAGCGGCGTGATGATCTGGCGGGGATCGGCGGGGCGCGGCTGCGGCGCACCATCAAACGTCACGGCCGCCAGCAGATGTTCACTGTCCAGCAGTTGGGCCATTGAACGATCAGAACGGTGCACGGTATACATCAGTCGATTGGGTTCCGGTTTCGGCTTTGGTCGCCAGGCAAACCGGGCAACAACGCGGGCGGTGTGCGCAATTTGTGACCGAGGCCGCAGCGGCGCGCGAGCATGGTGCAGAACAAACGCGTGTGCATCAAGGTAATGCGGACGTTATCGCGCCACAGGCGGAAATGCGAAATCCCGTCGCTTGGGTACCGCACGCGCGTGGGCACGCTGATGACCGGAACGCCGTTCCAGAACAGGCGCACCAGTATTTCGGTATCAAACTCCATGCGCGGCCCTACATGCTCGGCACGCATACGCTCGACCGTGGCGGCCAGCGGGTAGACGCGAAAGCCGCACATGGAATCGCGAATCTGCAACGAGGCGGTATTGATCCAGACCCAGACATGGGTGAGGTAGCGGCCATACAGCCGGCCTTTCGGAACGCTTTCGTCGAAAATCGGTATGCCGGTCACGACAGCTTCCGGATACGCGCAGGCCTGGGCCAGCAGCTTTTCAGCGTCGGCGGGATCGTGCTGGCCGTCGGCATCGATTTGCAGGGCATGGGTATGGCCCGCGGCGAGGGCACAAGCGAATCCATGCGCCATGGCCTGGCCTTTGCCCTGATTGCTGGGCAGGCGTTCCAGTCGCACCCAGCTGGCCTCGCGTGTCGCCAGATCTCGCAGCACCTGCTGGCATTCGACTGCGCTGCCGTCGTCGATAAGCCAGCAGGGTATCTGCAGCGTGCGCAGCTGCTCGACCACCGCGCCGATGGAGCGGGGGTGGTTGTACACCGGGATGATGATGCAAGGCTTAACGCCAGCCGATGCGACCGCTGGCGTGGGGGCCGCTTGCGCTGCGGTAGTTGAAGTCAGTGGCATGCTTGTCATGATGGTGTTCGAGCGTCAGGGTTACCCGGTCGTTCGGTCGCAGAACCTGCTGAAACTTGAGCCGATTGAGATGGGCTATGCGCGGTGGCAGGCCAAAGGTTTCTGCGGCGATGCGGATGGCCCAGTCGGTGAGCACGACGCCGGGGAGTATCGGCAGCTCCGGAAAATGACCTGCGAAATAGCGCAACTCGGGCTGGATCGCCAGATCGAGTTCGATCCCGGTCGCGGTGCGGCGCTGGGCCAGGCGTTGAGGCTCGCAGGGTCCGCCTGGCGCGTCAGGCACCGAGCATGGCTTCGACGGCGTCCACGACATCTTCGACAGTCCTCACGCTCTTGAATTCCTCCGGTTCGATTTTCTTGCCGGTGAGTTCTTTGAGACGGACCACCAGATCCACGGCGTCGATACTGTCTACGTCCAGGTCTTCGTAGAGCTTGGCCTCCAGCGTAACGCTGGCCGGATCGATCTCGAACAATTCTGCGAACAATGCAGACAAAGTCGACAAAATGTCCTCGCGTGATTTCATTGGCGCCCGGCGCCCTCCAGTTAGCAAACGCCTATTTTAGTGAACCGTCGCCCGCGCGTCACCGCCGCCCGTGCCTCACATCAGGCGGGATTGACCAAATCGGCTTTGGCTTCGGGCCAAAGAACCGCTTCCAGGTCGCGGGTCAGCGCGCGTGCCGCACGGTTGACCGTCGGGTGATCGCGCAAATAGGGCGCCGGATCGATCGGCTCACCGACCTCCAGCTCCATATGGAAACGCCGCGCGGGCACTGAATACCAGGGCAGGCCCTTGGTCAGGGTGCTAGGCGTGCAGCGGATACGCACCGGCAGGATGGCGATGCCGGAGCGCAGCGCAATATTGGCTGTGCCACGTTGCAATTTGGGACGCACGCCCGGCGTGCTGCGGGTGCCCTCCGGGAAGATCACCAGAGATTGCCCGTCATCCAGCGCCGCGTGGCAACGTTCAACCAGAATCGCCGACTCGGTATTTGGGATATAGCCGGCGGCGCGCACGGGTCCGGCCATGACGGGGTTGTGCCAATGGCTGGCTTTCACCACGCAGTTGGTGCGTGGAATGCGTGAAATCAGCATGACCACGTCGATCAGCGTGGGGTGATTGGCCACGATCAGTTGATTGGGTCGCAGCAGCTTGGATTCGCCGTGAATGCTGTAACGGAGTAGCCGCAATTGATTCATGAAGCCGACAAAGCCGCGAAAGCTCAGGTGAATCAGGTATTGCATGCGGCGTCTCAGGCTATCCGGGCGCGGAGAAACCAGGCGTGTCAGCGGGTAGATGACCAAGCCGATCACGATGCCACCGATGCCAAACAGGGCAAAGGAAACACCCGTACCGATGATTCGCCATGCCCGATTGAGTCCGGCGCCCAGCCGTTCACGCGAGCCCCGCATGGTGTCAGTCGCCGCGCCGGACGCTACCGGGTATGACGCAGATGCGCAGCTGGCCATGGCTTGCGGGCAGGGTCACCCGGGTCGCCTGCCCGGTGGCCAGTGCCTGCAACAGCGGCAACGCCCGGGCGGCAGGGTTCGCCAGGCGCAGCTGCTCAAGTTCGCCGTCCATGCGGGATGCCGGGGTCTGGTCATCCACAAGCTCCAGGCTGAGTCCAGTCCCCTCATCATCAGCGCTCAACAGCAGCGCACAGGCAAAAGGGATCGGGATCGGGCGGGCCATGCTGAGCGGCGGCGGGGTCGCCACGTCGTAGCACACCAGCAAAACGGGTTGCTCTGGCGCGTCCTGCAGTTGCAAGGCCGCTTCGATCAGGCCTGCCGCGACGCTTGCATCACGGGCCGAAAGACTGACCGAGGGTCGGGTCTCACCGCAGGCAATGCTCCAGTAGCCCGCCGGCGCATTGTGCACGGAGTTATGGAAATGCATGGGCGACACGCTATGCGGGTCGGTGCTCAGCGCTCTGCAGATCTTGTCGATGATGTCGAAGTCGCCGCTGCAGGAGGCGAATACCGTGTGCAGGCCAAGATTGGGCGCTTGCGCGCGCAGGGCATCCTCGCAAGCGGCAAAGGCCAGGCGGGTGATCGGCGTGGCGCGCCGCCGCTCGTTGCGCGGCAATCGTCCCGGGGCGACAAACCGGAATTCACCCTCGGCCTGCGCCTGCTCGCCGCGCAGCACGGCGGCGCCGGTCTGCCAGTCGGGCAGGCCGGGGGCGTTGAGACCGATTGCGCCGACCTGAATCTGCAAAGCGCTCACGTCGCTCTCCCCAACACCAGGCTGCAGTTGGTGCCACCGAAGCCGAAAGAATTGGTCATCGTGGCGCGATAGCTCCGGCGGGCCGCTTGCAGCGGGATCTGGCAGCGCAATTCAGGGTCCAGAGTCTGGGTGTTCAGGCTGGGCGGCACCAGCTCCTGCTCCATGGCCAGCAGGCAGATCACCGCTTCCAGAATGCCGGCGGCCCCCAGACAATGGCCAGTCCAGCCCTTGGTCGAACTGCAAGGGGTGTGCGCGCCGAACAGGTCGAAAACCGCGCGGTCCTCAGAGGCATCGTTGGCGCGCGTGCCAGTCCCGTGCAAATTGATGTAGCCAATATCCGCGGGATCCAGGCCCGCACGCGCCAAGGCATCCTGCATGGCCTGGCGTGCCCCGCGGCCGGTGGGGTCAGGACTGGAAATATGATGGGCGTCGCTGCTTTCGCCATAACCCAGGAGTCGCTCCGTGCCGGCCGCGGAATCATTTTCCAGGATCGCGAAGCCGGCGGCCTCACCAATGGAAATCCCCTGTCGATTCTGATCCGCCGGGCGGCAGACCTCCGGAGCGACCAGTTGCAAAGCATGGAATCCGAACAGGGTGGTCAGGCACAGGCTGTCCACTCCGCCGACGATGGCCGCATCGCACAGACCGGCGCGCAGGGCGCGCGCGGCCGTGGCGAAAACCTTGGCGCTGGAGGAGCAGGCGGTCGAAATCGAGTGACTCGGGCCTTCGCAGCCCAGCGCCTGTGCCACGAAATCGGTGGTCGCGTGGACGTTATGGGTATGGTCATAGTCGTACCAATCCGGCAGCGCGGAAAAATCCGTGCCGGCCACGGCCCGGTACGCGGCCTCGGTATTGGCAATTCCCGAGGTGCTGGTGCCCAGAAAGACCGCGACCCGGCGCGGCCCCCAGCGCTGCACGGTGTCCTGAGCCCTGGTAAAAAAATCATCGGCCTGCAGGCCCAGCCAGGCCAGCCGGTTATTGCGGCAGTCGAAGCGGGACAGGGCGCCGGGCAGTTCGATCTCAGACAAGCCCTCCACCCGACCGACCCAGCCGGGCGGATGTTCCCCGTCGATCAGTCCGGCCGGACGCAGTCCACTGCGTTCCAGCCGGAGCGCCTCGCTCAGGGCGGCCAGACCACGCCCGGCGCTTGAGGTGGCCGTTTTGGCAGTGATGGAGATGGGTAGGTGGGGCGCAAAGGTCAAGCGGAGGCCGTCGATTTGAATGGGATGGGCCGCTGTCGGCGGCGAGGTTCCGGAAAGCGAGTATATTTTTCTGCGAGTAGCATAAAAACTATTGGCCCGGCATGGAAAGGGGGGCGCGATGCGGAACGGGGTGCTGAAGTTCTGTCGGGTCGGGCTCAGGCTGTGCGTGGTTTGGCTGATGTGCAGCCTGATGGCTTGCGCCACGGCCCCGTATCGGCCGGGCACGGGCCGCGAAGCGATTGATGCCGGAAAATATCCGCCGCTGGTTCAGCAGCTGTATCAGGGTGCGCCGCATAAGTTCCTGGATGCCTCCGATTGGTACTGGCCCTACAGTTTGCTGGCGAAATTGATGCTCTGGGACCGTGACGTGGACAGTCACGAGATTTCCGCCTGTACGCTGGCCCATCTGGATGCCTATCTGCAATTCAACGGTCTGGATCATGTGCAGGTGTTGGCCAATCGCTATGCGCCGGGAAACCAGTGGCGGCGCCTGTTCAAAAATCGCGCAGTAGGTGCGTTTTGGCGCTATACGATCGGGGTCCTGAGCGTCAGCCTCTATACGATCATGCCGGGACGATTTTTCGGTGGAGATGCCTTCAACCCCTATACGAACACGATATACCTGTATTCAGATGACCCGGCCATTGCGCTGCATGAGGCGGCACACGCCAAGGACTTTGCCCGGCGCAGGCTCAAGGGCCTGCATGCGGCGATTTATGCCCTGCCTCTGGCCGCCTTGTATTATGAGGCCCGTGCCAGCAGCGACGCGCTCAGCTATAGCCAGCACTTGTGCGATACCGCGCAACTCAAGGAGAGCTACAAGCTGCTGTATCCCGCCTATGCGACCTATGTTGGCGGCAGCCTCAATCGCGAGCCCGCGCTGGGCCTGATTGCGGTGATTCCGGGTCATATCGCCGGTCGCCTCGCGGCGGCACGGGTGGAGCCTGCGCCTCCGGATGCCGCGGGCAGTGATCCCTGCGCTGGCTTGCTGGATGACCCGGGTACGCCAGAGTCTGTTGCGGAGCCGGCGCGCTGAGCCGCGCCGACCTCATG
>JBFIIN010000211.1:0-6374 GCA_041601225.1 Oceanococcus sp. | reverse complement strand
TGGGCACATTCAGTTCGGGCAGGCGACCATTGACCTCACGCAAGCGACCTGAGAGACATTCGATACGCTCGTCAAGCACATGGATGTGGTCCAGCATCTTGCTGATCGCATTGGCTACGGGGTCTGGCATATCCTGGGACAGACCATAGGCATCGAAGCCCAGCTTCTCTGCCAGTTTCACCGTGCCCACCGATGGCTGGCGCCGTACGCGGGGCACGGCCGGACGCGCCAGGACGCCGACCATCGTCGTGCCGGGAGCCACCTCCTTGGTCACCACCGCGTTCGAGCCGATTCGCGCGCCGGCTCCCACCCGAAATGGACCCAACACCTTGGCACCTGCGCCGACCACCACGTTGTCATCAAGCGTAGGGTGGCGCTTGCCCGGACTCCAGGTCGTGCCGCCCAGGGTGACCCCCTGGTAGAGCGTGCAGTCATTGCCAATCTCGGTGGTTTCGCCAATCACCACGCCCACTCCATGGTCGATGAAGCAACGCCGCCCGATCGTCGCGCCCGGATGGATTTCTATGGCCGTGAGCCAACGCGCAAGATGGGCGCCGAAACGCGCCAACCAGCGCAGACGCCAGGTCCACAAACGGTGATTGATTCGATGCATCCAGATTGCGTGCAGACCGGGATAACAGGTCACCACTTCCCAGACCGACCGCGCTGCGGGGTCGCGGTCAAATACCGCACGGATATCCTCACGCACTCTATCGAACATGCAGTTGTTTGCCCAATTCCGACTGAATAGGTCGGAATTATAAACAAATTACCGGGCCGCAGTCAGCCTGCGCCGGAATTCCGGCGCTCCAAAGCCTTATCCACCTGCGCAAGTATCCCGCGCAAGATGTTGATTTCATTAATATCCAGTTGCGCGCGATGGTACAGGCGCCGGAGCCGACGCATCAGCAAATCGGGGTTCTTTTTCGCGAAAAATCCAATACGCTGCACGAGCTGCGCCAGATGCTCGAAATAACCCTCCAGTTCGCTGGAGGTGGCCGGCCGTTCGCGCGGGTTGTCTTGGCCCGCGAGCGCGGCTTCGGGCCGGGTCAGAATCCACTCATAGGCCATGATCTGAACCGCAGCCCCGAGATTCAATGACGCGAACTCAACCTGGGTCGGAATGCGGACCAGCAGCTGGCAGAGATTCACCTCGTCATTGGTCAGCCCGCGGCTCTCACGACCAAAGACCAGGGCCGCCTGACGGCCTGCCGCGCGCTCCGCCGCATGCGCGCAAAATTCCCGAGGGGTGACCACCGGTGGCCCAATATGGCGCTCACGCGCCGTCGTGCCCACCACCAGACAGCAATCAGCCACGGCGTCCCGCAAGGACGCGAAGACGCGCGCGGAGTCCAGGATGTCGGTCGCACTGACCGCACGGGCGGTGGCCTCTGCGCTGGGAAAAATGCCGTCCTTGGGCGCAACCAGCACCAGGTCATCCAGTCCCATGGCTTTCATGGCGCGCGCCGAGGCGCCGATGTTGCCCGGATGGGTGGTTCCCACCAGAACTACGCGCAGCTTTGCGACCGTATCAGGCATAATATTCTCACTCTCGCCGTCCACGGCTTTCCATGCATCCTATTGTCAATATAGCCGTTTCGGCCGCGCGTGCCGCTGGCACCATCATTTTGCGTCATTTGGACCAAGTAGACCGGCTACCGGTGGAATCCAAGGGTCCCAATGACTTTGTTTCAGCCGTCGATCGCGCGGCTGAGCAGGAGATCATAAACATCATTCGCCGCGCCTACCCGGATCACGCCATTCTGGGCGAAGAATCCGGCGCTCAGGGTTCGGGCGACAAGCTCTGGATCGTCGACCCGCTGGACGGCACGACCAATTACCTGCATCGTTTTCCCCACTTTTGCGTCAGCATTGCGTTTCGTGACCACGGCGAACTCCGCCAGGGCGTCATCTACGACCCCCTGAAGCAGGAGCTGTTTTGGGCCAGCCGCGGTGATGGCGCACAGATGAACAATCGCCGGCTGCGAGTGAGTGCGGCCAAGAACATCGACAGTGCGCTGATAGCAACGGGCGTACCCATTGGCGCCGGCGAGCGGATGGATCGCTATCTCCCGCAGTTGCAGCGGGTGGCCTCACATACCGCCGGCATCCGGCGCGCAGGGTCCGCAGCCCTGGACCTGGCCTATGTCGCGGCCGGACGCGTGGATGGCTTCTGGGAACTTGGATTAAGACCCTGGGATACCGCGGCCGGACTGCTGATGGTGCAGGAAGCCGGCGGCGCCGTGGAAGGCCTGAACGGAACGGACCCCATGGAAAGCGGAGATATCGTCGCCGCGAACAGCCGTCTGCTCGCCTCGCTGAAAGAACTGATTGGCCGTTAGTCAACGACGGCCGCTGGCAATACGCAGTTGCGGCCCGCGTCCTTGGCCGCATAAAGCAGATGATCCGCATGGTGGATTGCCGACTCCATCGTATCGACTGCGGTCAGTTCCGTAACGCCTACGCTGAGCGTGATTTGCAGTCCCGAGCCGATGACGGACCAGTCATAGGCTTCGACCGCCGCGCGTAGACGCTCGCAAATTTCCAGCGCCTCATCCAAAGCCGTGTCCGGCATGCAGAACAGGAACTCCTCGCCGCCATAGCGGGCGACGATATCGCTTCGGCGCAAATGCGCACGGAACAGCTTCGCGCAATGCTGCAGAACCAAATCGCCAACGGCATGTGAATGCTGGTCGTTCACCTCCTTGAAATCATCCAGATCCCCAAGCGCCAGCGATAGGGGTTGTTCATCCCGCTGCGCGTCGCGAATCTCGGCCGGCAGCCACTGGGTGACGAACCGACGGTTGAGCAAACCGGTCAGCACGTCGTGCTTGGCCTGCCGTTCCATGTCCCTGGAGATCTGTTGCAGTTCCTCGGTGCGTTCGGACACCTGCTGCTGCAGATTGATGCGCAGCATGGCGAACCGGTGGAGGACCAGCATACCCACACCCATCACGGCGATCAGCAATCCGAATGTGGCCGCGTCCAGGCGGCTGTAGCAAATGGCCACAACCACAGCCAGCAGGAAGGACACGAGTTCCACGGCGTACTCGAACCGGCTGATCAACTTCTTGATGTCACCACCCTTGGTCCAAACCATCCAGGCGACGACCCCTTCAGTCAGAACATGGGCCGAAACCCCCATGGCCAGCAGCGGCCCGAGATCGGCCGGCCCCAGGCCCGTGAGCGGCAAACGGCCGCCGAGCCAAAAGTACACCTTGCCGCTAACCAGGATGACCAGACACATCATTCCGGCGTTGGCCATTGATGAGTCGATAATGCTCCGCACGGAATCACCATCGCGCAGGCGCCGCCAGGGATAAAGCAAGGACGCGACGCCATTGATGGCCGCAGCAGCAACCGGACCGAAAATGAGCAGCGATGAGTACTGCGCGACCCGATCAAAAGACACATGGCCATAATATGCATGGGGGAAGTCGCACAGGAGGGTGAACAGGCCGAAAGCCACGAATGCCAGTGCCAGATGAGCCGGCACCGGGGTAAATCCGAGTTCAACCGCACCGATCGCCAGCGCCAGAAGCGCGAGAAAAAACATGGCGGCCGCACTGATTCGAAACAGGGTCGGACTTGAACTCATAGCGGCGCCTGTCGCGTCGCACGCTTCAGGTCGGCGGCGGGCTTCAGTCGGCGTCGGCATCACGCTTCAGGAGGTCTTGAATGTGGGGCCAGACCGCGTCGAGCAGCGTCGGCTGGGCGGCCGCCGTCGGATGGATTCCGTCGCTCTGAAACGCATCCGGCTGCAAGGCGATATCCGCCAGAAAAAATGGCACGAACGCGGCATTCAAATCGCTGGCCACTCGCGCAAAAACTGCCTGGAAGCCGCTGGTATATTGCGGCCCGTAATTGGGTGGTATACGCATCTCAAAAATGACCGGCGCGGCGCCGTGCTCCTGGCTCAAGATTGCCATGGCCCGCAAATTTTCTTCGAGCCTCGGTATCGGTAGACCCCGAAGTCCATCATTAGCCCCTAGTTCCAGCAAAACGATACTTGGTTGGATGCGATCCAGCGCGGCCGGTAGCCGACGAAGACCGCCCGTACTGGTTTCGCCCGACACACTTTCGTTCATCACCGTATGCGGATAACCTTCCTCGCGCAGGCGATTTCGCATCAACTGCACCCAACTGTGTTCCAAGGCGATTCCATAGCCGGCGGATAGCGAATCCCCATACACCAAGATGGCAGGCGGTTCCTGCCGCGCCATTAGGGCGAACGCAGTCAACGTGACGGCGCACAATGTCGAACCAACGATAGATAGGTAACGCAATAGCATGTCTGAAGCGGTCATTGCCCAAGGAATTGGCAAGGAGATTAGCAGTGCGGATACCCCTCTCTCCATTCTGGAAGATATCAGCCTGCAAATCGAGACGGCCGAGTCGGCCGCCATAGTCGGCCCCTCGGGGGCTGGCAAGACCACCCTGCTGTCTTTGCTGGCCGGGCTGGACCTGCCCAGTCGCGGCGAGATCTGGCTGGCGGGTGAGAACATCACGGCGATGGATGAAGAGGGTCGTGCGCGTTTTCGCGCCGGCCGGGTTGGTTTCGTTTTTCAATCCTTTCAACTGCTCTCCGGGTTTTCCGCGCTGGAGAATGTTTTGTTATCCGCCGAACTGGCGCGGGTCGCCAATCCGGAGCGTGCGGCGCGTCAGTGCCTGGACGAAGTCGGATTGAGCGCCAGGATCGGCCACTATCCTCAGCAGCTTTCCGGTGGCGAGCAGCAGCGGGTTGCCCTGGCCCGCGCCTTCGCGGGACGGCCCAGCATATTGTTTGCGGATGAGCCCACCGGCAATCTCGACGCCGTCACCGGCGACCACATCATCGAACTGCTGTTCGGTCTGAATCAGCAGCACGGCACGACCCTGATCCTGGTCACCCATGACCAGAAGCTGGCCACGCGCTGCGACCGCACTCTCGCACTCACGGCCGGGCGTCTTGACCCCGCTGCGGCTGCAGCCTGAATGAGCTGGCGCTGGACATTGCGCCATAGCCTGCGGCGCCTGCGGCGCGGGTGGCGCTCCGGTGAACTGCTGATTCTCGCGCTTGCGTTGGCCATTTCCGTAGCCGCCGCCGCGGCGGTCGGCGTATTCAGCGCCCGCGTGTGGACCGCGATCGAAGCTCAGAGTGGTGAAGCACTGGGGGCTGATCTGCTGGTCAGTTCGCGCTCACCCATCCCAGCCCAATTCCGCGAATTGGCACAAGTTCAGGGCCTTGCCCAGACCGAAACAATCCACCTCCCCACCATGGTGTGGCGTGGTGATCACTCGGCGCTCGCCGGACTTAAAGCTGTGGACTCCGACTACCCCCTGCGTGGCAGCCTGCGCACCGCGCTGGAACCCTACACACAGGAACAGGACAGCACGTCGATACCCGCGCCGGGCACGGCCTGGATCGACGCCCGGTTGTGGACCGAACTCAGACTGGAGTCCGACCGCACGATTCAGGTCGGGGCCCTGGAGTTGCGCGTGGACCGGCTGCTCACCTACGAACCGGATCGCGGCGCCGGATTCGTAGACCTGGCTCCACGTGTGCTGATCAATCGTGCCGACCTGCAGGGCAGCCAGTTGCTGGTGCCGGGCAGCCGCGCGCAGTACAGCCTGATGCTCGCCGGCGAGCGAGATGCCCTGCGCAGCATTCGTGCGCTCACGGCGCCGCCCGGCGTGACTGTGCGCGGTCCGCAGGACGCGCGACCTGAGCTCAAACGCGCGCTCGAACGCGCGCAGAGTTTTCTGGACCTGGCAGCCATCGCCGCCAGCCTGCTGGCCGCGGCCGCAATCGCCCTCTGTGCCCGCCAGCATGGCCTGCGTCTGCGCGACGAAGTGGCCTTGCTCCGCTGTCTGGGCGCGCAGCGCAACGCCGTGCTCGGCAGCATCGTCGGAACCCTGTTATTCATCGGTCTAACGGCCGGTGGCGCTGGGGCGCTGCTGGGCTACGGGGCGCAGGCCATCTTGGCCACGTTGGCAAAAAGCTTCCTGGCCACGCAGCTGCCTCCGGCGCCACTGGCGCCAGCGGGCATCGCGCTGGGTCTTGGTTTTCTGCTGATGCTCGGCTTTGCGCTCCCTGCGGTACTGGAGGCGCGCGACACCCCGCCTATCCGGATTTTCCAGCGCAGCGCCAGTCCGGCCAGCCGCAAGAGCATGGGTTCTTTCGCAGCGGGCGTTGCGACGCTCGGCGCTCTGGTCTGGCAGACCGGCGACCCCAAGTTTGCGATTCTGGCGCTGGGCGGGATGCTGGCAGCCGCAGCAATTCTGGCAATCCTGGCCTGGGGCCTGGTGCTGGCCCTGACGCCTCTGCGCAAGCGCGCCGGATCGGCCTGGCGCCTGGGCCTGGGCAATGTGGCGCGGCGCCGCGGCGCGACCGT
>JBFIIN010000210.1:0-6375 GCA_041601225.1 Oceanococcus sp. | reverse complement strand
CGAGGCTCAAGATATCCGGCTCCCGCAATGCCCGCCCTGGCAAACCACCGAAATCCTTCAGGCGGAAAAGGAGTCGCTGGGCCTGTATTTTTCACGCCATCCCATGGACGCCTTCCGTGCTGAACTTGCGCAGTTCAGCAGCAACTCCATCGATGGGCTGATCGCCAATGGTGTTCCGCAGACCGACAATCGACGTGGTGGCGGACGTGAAGTTGTCGCGGCGGGCGTGGTATGGGGGGTGCGCTTTCAGGGCGAGCGGCGGGTTTTTGTGACACTGGACGATGGCACAGGACGGCTGAGCTGCGCGCTGTATGACGATGATGTAGAGCGCTATCGGCGATTTCTGCAGAAAGACAAGGCGCTGATCATTCATGGCAGGCTCAGCTACGATGCTTACGATGACGGATACCGGATTGCTCCGCTGGATATGTTCGATCTCGACATGGCGCGGCGCCGCTATGCGAGCTTGCTCTGTCTGCCCTGGCCGCCGGGGCGTGATGTGGGAGAGCTCAAGCCGGTGCTGGACCGCTTTCGCGACGAACAGGGCTGCCGTATTGTGGTGCGGATGGCGGCCCAGTCCGCAGTTGGCGACCTGGAACTGCCGGATAGCTGGCGGGTCGCAGTCTGTGACAGCTTGCTGCATGAGCTGGGCGGATTGTGTGGCGCGGATGCGTTGAGCGTGAGGTATCGGCGGCCGGATTTCGGCGCCCGTGAGCTGGATGACTGAATGAGATTCTGGCCTCGAGATCCCGACGGCGGCGGCGTTGGTCCGGGAGCCATGACACCGGGCAGGAGAAGTGATGCGTGCTGCGAATGAACGACAAGTGATGAGGCGACCGGGCAATGGGGCCATGGTCCCGGGCCAGGTGCGCCCGGGCGAACCCTGCGGCGTTGCGCGGTCGGCCTGTCGATCGAGCCGCCCCGGCGGGCCCAGCTTGGCCCGCAGCGCCTGTCTTCAATTGCAGCCATGGCAGGCCCTGGGATGAACCTGAATTACCTGGACTTCGAGCAGCCCATTGCGGAGCTGGATGCAAAGATCGAGGAGCTGCGCAATGTGGCCGACGGCAATGTGGTCAATATCAGCGAAGAGATCAGCCGCCTGGAGAAGAAGAGCCGCACGCTGACCGAGCAGATATTCTCGAATCTGAGCGCCTGGCAGGTGGCGCAGTTGGCGCGTCATCCGTTGCGCCCTTACGCGCTGGATTATTTTGGCGCCCTGTTCACCGATTTCGAGGAGCTCAAAGGGGATCGCCACTATAAGGATGATCCCCCGATGGTGGGTGGCATGGCGCGCCTCGAGGGGCGGCCGGTGATGGTGATCGGCCAGCAAAAGGGGCGCGATACCAATGAAAAAATTCAACGTAACTTCGGCATGTGCAGACCGGAGGGTTACCGCAAGGCGCTGCGCCTGATGCAGCTGGCCGAGAAGTTTCAGCTCCCGGTCGTGACCTTTATCGATACCCCCGGGGCCTATCCCGGGATCGGTGCCGAAGAACGCAATCAAAGCGAAGCCATTGCCCGCAACCTGTTCGAGATGTCGCGACTGCGCACGCCGATTCTGTCGGTGGTGATCGGGGAGGGCGGGTCCGGCGGCGCTCTGGCCATTGGGGTCGGGGATCAGCTGCTTATGCTGCAATACAGCATCTATTCCGTCATTTCGCCGGAAGGTTGTGCCTCGATACTCTGGAAAAGCGCGGATCAGGCCCAGGTGGCCGCCGAGGCCATGGGTCTGACCGCCCAGCGCATCAAGAGTCTGGGCTTGATTGACGAAATCGTTGAAGAACCGCTGGGTGGGGCGCATCGCGACCAGGCGCGCATGTTTGGCTCCCTGAAGCGTCGCCTGAACAGCAATCTGGAACGCCTGTGCCAGATGCCGGTCACCCAGCTCCTGGCCAAACGGGAACAGCGATTTGCCAGCTACGGAAAGTTCCGCGAAATCTAGGCGAGGCCCGGCTCGCTTGCTGGCCGCGGGACTTGCACGCTTGCCCGAATCGCGGGCTTGTGTCGTGGCATACAGCGGCGGTCTGGATTCCACCGTGCTGCTCCATGCGTTGCGCCAGCGTGCGGGCGTGCGCGCCGTTCATGTCAACCACGGCATCCATCCGGCGGCGCCGCAATGGGTGGCGCATTGCGCCGCTCAGGCCGCGGCCTGGGGGGTGGATTGTCAGGTGGCCACCTTGCGCGCCAGCCCCCCCCGCGCGAATCTCGAAAGCTGGGCGCGGGAGCATCGGTATGCCGCGTTGCGGCGACGGCTGGAACCCGGCGATTTGCTGCTCACCGCGCACCATGCCGATGATCAGGCCGAGACCCTGCTCCTGGCATTGCTGCGCGGCTCCGGCCTGGATGGTCTGGCCGGTCTGGCGCAGCAGCGGGCCATGGGCTGCGGTCAGCTGTGGCGCCCGCTGCTTGGCGTATCGCGCGCCGAAATCCTGCAGTACGCGCAGCAGAATCAGCTCAAGTGGATTGAAGATTCCAGCAATGGTGACCTGCGTTTCGACCGCAATTTTTTGCGGGCCGAGGTCCTGCCGAAGCTGAGCCAGCGCTGGCCCCAGGCGGCCGCGAATTTGACGCGCAGCGCGAATCTGCTGGCTCAGGCGCGCAGCGCGCAGGAGCGCGGCCTGGGACGCTTTTTGCCGGTTTTCAGCGTGGGTGAGGCGCTGTCCGTACCTCTGCTGGCCGCATGCGAGCCGGCTCTCCGGGCCGATCTGCTACGGCATTACCTGCGCCGCCGCGGCCTGATCCTGCCGCCGGCCCGGGTCCTGGCCGAGTTGCCGAATCTGCTGCGGGCCCGCGCGGACCGGGAGCCTCGTCTGAGCTGGCCGGGGGCGGAGCTGCGCCGTTACCGGGAGCAATTATGGGCCATGGCCCCGCTGGCTGCGGCCCCAGACACGGCCTGTGAATGGAATCCGGCCACGGTGCTGAACTGGGCGGGTACAGGTCGCCTGACCATGCTGCAAGGGGCCGCCGAGCTCAGTCGGGAGCAGCCGGTGCTCGTGGCCCCGCCCGCGGGCGGGGAGGTGTTGCGCCCACTGGGGGCGGCGCGCCGCCGGAGCCTCAAGAATTTGTGCCAGGAAGCCGGGCTGCCGCCCTGGGTGCGTCGACGCCTGCCGCTGATCTGGCAGGCGGGGAAGCTGCTGGCGGTTGGCGATCTGTGGATTTCTGCGGATTTGCCTGGCCTGCGCCTGCATTGGGAAAGAAATATTGTAGGTCTTGAAAGGGTATGAAGAACAATATGTTATGCGGCTTTCATCGAGTTTAAGATTAACTTTGGAATTGAGGCGCTATCGGCATTCGGCTACCATTCCGCCGTTCTGTCGGAGCCCCCATGAGCGATACATCCGCCACGCGCTACGTTTTCGTAACCGGGGGCGTCGTGTCCTCGTTAGGCAAAGGCATTGCCGCAGCCTCCCTGGCCGCCTTGCTGGAATCCCGCAAGCTGAAGGTGGCCATGATCAAATTCGATCCCTACCTGAATGTCGACGCTGGAACCATGAGCCCGTTCCAGCATGGCGAGGTCTTTGTGACTCAGGATGGGGCGGAGACCGACCTCGATCTGGGCCATTACGAGCGATTCCTGCGCGGTAAGACCAGTCGCAGCAGCAATTTCACTGCCGGCCAGATCTACAGCAATGTGCTGGAGAAGGAGCGCCGTGGTGATTATCTGGGCGGGACCGTTCAGGTCATCCCGCATATCACGGATGAAATCAAGCGCTGTGCGATAGAAGGCGGAAAGGGCGCCGACATCTGCATGGTGGAAATTGGCGGCACGATTGGCGATATCGAGGGACTGCCCTTTATCGAGGCCATTCGCCAGTTTGGCCTCGAGCTGGGCCGCAAGCGGGCTCTTTATATCCATCTGACCCTGGTGCCTTTCATCGGCGCCAGTGGCGAGTTGAAGACCAAGCCCACGCAGCACTCGGTGAAGGAACTGCGCGGCATCGGCATACAGCCCGATATTCTGGTATGCCGCAGTGACCGAATTCTGCCCAATAACGAACGGCGCAAGATCGCCTTGTTCTGCAATGTCGCCGAAGAAGCAGTGGTCTCAGCTACCGACGTCAGCGATATCTATGCGATTCCCACCGCCTTCCATGAGCAGGGATTTGACGATCTGGTTCTCAACCATTTTGGCTTGGACGCACCGGCTGCGGACCTGTCGGAATGGGCCCATGTGATCGCTGCGCCGGAGCGTCAGGACGCAGAGGTGCGGGTGGCCATGGTCGGGAAGTATGTGGACCTGGCCGATGCTTACAAATCCGTCAATGAATCTCTTTACCATGCGGGGATCCATACCAACACCCTGGTGACCATCGACTATGTCGATTCGGAAAAGCTGGAATCCGACGGGGTGGGAATCTTGGCGGGTGCCGACGCAATCCTGGTGCCAGGTGGATTCGGTGAGCGGGGTATCGAGGGTAAAGTGGCTGCGGTCAATTATGCACGCGAATCCGGCACGCCCTACCTGGGTATTTGCCTGGGCATGCAGGTGGCGGCCATCGAGTTTGCGCGCAATGTCTGTGGCTTGAGCGGTGCCCACAGCACGGAGTTCGACCCCGCGAGTCCGCATCCGGTGATTGCCCTGGTTACGGAATGGCATAACCCGGATGGCAGCGTGACCCATCGCGGTCAGGCCGATGACAAGGGCGGCACGATGCGCCTGGGCGCCCAGACCTGCCATCTGACCTCAGGCAGTCGGGTAAGGGCGCTCTATGGTGCCGACGAGATTGTCGAGCGTCACCGCCACCGCTATGAGTTCAACAACAACTACCGCGCCCAGCTCGAAGCGCACGGCATGGCATTTGTCGGCGAGCAGGATCTGGACAAGCTGGTGGAAATCCTGGAATTGCCCGAGCACCCATTTTTCGTGGCCTGCCAGTTTCACCCGGAATTTACCTCGACGCCGCGTGATGGGCACCCGCTGTTTCGGGGCTTTATCGAAGCAGCCCGACTGCGCGTCCAAAAGGCGGCCTGAGTATGCAAATTGCGGATTTTTCAGTTGGCCTTGACCAGCCGTTCTTCCTGATTGCCGGTCCCGATACACTGGAAAGTGAGGCCCTGGCCCTGGAAGTGGCGGGGCACCTGCACGAAGTTACCGCGGAGCTGGGAATTTCCTATGTATTCAAGGGCTCTTTTGACAAGGCCAATCGGACCTCGCACAAGAGCTATCGTGGTCCCGGTATCGAGGAAGGCTTGCGGATCATGAGCGAGGTCAAGCGCCAGATCGGCGTGCCGGTATTGACCGACGTCCATGAGGACACACCACTTGGGGATGTCGCGGCGGTGGTCGATGTCATTCAGACGCCGGCGTTTCTGTGTCGGCAGACCAATTTCATGCAGGCCGTCGCGCGCCAGGGCAAGCCGGTCAACGTCAAGAAAGGCCAGTTCATGTCTCCCTGGGAGATGAGCAATGTGGTCGCCAAGATGCGCGAGGTGGGCAATGAGAAGCTGATGCTGTGCGAGCGCGGTTTTTCCTTTGGCTACAACAATCTGGTATCCGATATGCGCGGTCTGGCGATCATGCGCAAGACCGGCTGCCCGGTGATCTTCGACTGCACGCATTCGGTCCAGTTGCCCGGCGGTCAGGGCGGGTCATCCGGAGGCCAGCGCGAGCATATTCCGGTATTGGCCCGGGCGGCCATTGGCGCCGGTGTGGCGGGTCTGTTCATGGAAACCCACCCACGGCCTGACGAGGCCTTGTGCGATGGCCCCAATTCCTGGCCGCTGCATCTGACGCGGCCACTTTTGCAGGTGCTGGCTGATCTGGACCGTGTCGTCAAGGCGGCGGGCTGGATCGAAAACCGGCTTTGATCCCGGTCGCACAGCGCGGCCGCAGCAACAGGACATTCAATGGCGATTATTCAAGCTCTGACGGGCCGCGAGATCATTGATTCGCGCGGCAATCCTACGGTCGAAGCCGAAGTCACCCTGGCTGACGGCAGCTTTGGCCGGGCCATGGTCCCATCCGGCGCTTCGACCGGAGCGCGCGAAGCGGTGGAATTGCGCGATGGTGACCCCAGGCGCTATGGCGGCAAGGGGGTGCTCCAGGCCGTGGCCAACATTCGCGGCGAGATTGCGCAGGCCCTGGTGGGCGCTGAGGCCAGCGATCAGGCCGGCATCGACTCGCGGCTGATCGAACTTGATGGCACGCCGAACAAGTCCCGGCTTGGCGCCAATGCGACGCTGGCCGTGTCGCTGGCGGTTGCGCACGCGGCGGCGGCGTCGGCCAAACAGCCCCTGTTCGTGTATCTGGGCGGTGCGGATGCGGTAACCCTGCCCGTGCCCATGATGAACGTCATCAATGGTGGTGCGCACGCCGACAATCAAGTCGACATCCCGGAGGTCCTGATACTGCCGGGGGCCGTCAGCAGCTTCGGG
>JBFIIN010000209.1:0-6392 GCA_041601225.1 Oceanococcus sp. | reverse complement strand
TCCGTCGAAGACCTTGCGGTAGTGGCTCCGCTTCCTGAGGATCGTGATCCAGCTCAGACCGGCCTGGGCGCCCTCGAGCGCGAGCATCTCGAACAGCTTGCGGTCGCGCCGCACGGGCACGCCCCACTCGAGATCGTGGTAGGCAATGTAGAGCGGGTCCGTGCCGGCCCACCGACAGCGCTTCTTCGCCTGCAGCTCCGGTGACACGCTTGCATTCACCTCGTGCCCGGCATTAGGGTTTCCCGTCGTGACGGTGACAGTGGCCGAGTGGTGCGAGATGACATCCTGGAAGGGAACGATGATATGTTCGATATCCACCGCCGGCGGGCAATGGGGTATCGCATCGGGCTGCAGAGGGCAATTCGGGCATTGGCGATTTTCCAGGCGGGTCCAGTCCGCCGCGTCGAAGGCCAGGTCCATGGGCGGCCGGTCCAGGTCAATTTCGAACACTCGCTCCGCGCCATCGTCGAGCTCAAATTTATAAGTTACTTTCACCACATACTCCGGTCGCTGATCGGGTCGAGCGGTGGTCGCGCAGCGGGCCAAGTTGAAACTGCTGCCGGGCTTGGCGCGCTAGGCTTCCGGGTTGCTCTGTTCGCCATCAAAAGCGGAACGATAATGCTGGTGCAGCCAGACCTGTTCAGCAAACATTCGCTTGAAGCTGATGCCGCGGTCGAGCTGAATGATTGCCTCGCGCCCCTCCATTCGCGCAACTTTCCCGGCGATGGTGAGCCTGCCGCCGTCGTGAAAGAGAATCTGACCCTGAAAAGGGCGTCCGGCATCCAGCGCGGTCGCGCTCAGCAAGACCAGACGCAAACCGCCTTCGGAAAGTTCAACGACCGGCAAGGACATGTCATCCGCGACCACCGTGGGTCGCGCCGATTCCGGATACTTCAACCGATAGTAGGCGCGCCGTTGTTCAGCGCCACCTGAGTCGTCCTGGGGTTTGTCGGCCATGCGCTCAGCCTAGCGCGCTTGATCGGGTCCTGAAAGTACCCAGCCGCGCAAGCTTGCTCCGCGACGGGCGCGGCGCAACAGGCCGGGTCCGGTCAATCCAGTTGGTCGAGATAGCGCTCGGCGTCCAGCGCCGCCATGCAGCCGCTGCCCGCAGAGGTGACAGCCTGGCGGTACACGTGGTCCATGACATCGCCCGCCGCGAATACACCGGGTACCGAAGTCGCTGTCGCATCGCCTTCCAGGCCGCTTTTCACCTTGAGATAGCCGCCCTTCATTTCGAGTTGGTCGACAAAAATCTCGGTGTTTGGCCGGTGGCCTATGGCGACGAAGACGCCGTGTACCGGGAGGTCGCAGGTGGTTCCGGAGCGGTTGTCGCAGATGCGCGCGCCGGTGACACCGGAATCATCGCCCAGAACCTCATCCAGTTCGTTGAACAGGTGCAGGGTGATCTTGCCTTCTTCGACTTTCTGCATCAGCTTGTCGACCAGAATTTTCTCGGCGCGGAACTGATCGCGGCGGTGGACCATGTCGACATGCGAGGCGATATTCGCCAGATACAGGGCTTCTTCCACCGCGGTGTTGCCGCCACCAATGACGGCCACGGGCTTGTTGCGGTAGAAAAAGCCGTCGCAGGTCGCACAGGCCGATACGCCCTTGCCCATGAACGCCGTTTCCGAATCCAGGCCCAGATACATGGCCGAAGCGCCGGTCGCGATGATGACGGCATCGCAACTGTATTCGCCGGAATCGCCGCTCAAACGCAGCGGCCGCTGGCTGAAGTCCACGGCATTGATGTGGTCGAACAGGATCCTGGTATCAAAACGCTCGGCATGCTGCTGCATGCGCGCCATCAGATCGGGACCCTGCAGGCCTTCAACGTCGCCTGGCCAGTTGTCCACCTCGGTGGTCGTCGTGAGCTGGCCGCCTTGCTGGATGCCAGTGATGAGAACTGGCTGCAGATTGGCGCGGGCCGCATAGACGGCCGCCGTGTAGCCCGCCGGCCCGGAGCCGAGAATGATCAGCCGGTGATGTTGTTGCTCGCTCATGAATACTCCAGAAGGACGCGGCCCTCCTCCTGGAGAGGAGGGCCGGTGGTTGCAGTTTTACAGGCCTTCCGCGTTCTCGGCCAGATAGGCCGCCACACCATCGGTGGTCGGCGTCATGCCGGGCGCGCCTTTCTGCCAGCCGGCCGGGCAGACTTCACCATGCGCCTCGGTGAACTGCAACGCATCAACCAGACGCAGCATTTCGTCGACCTCGCGGCCCAGGGGCAGATTGTTGACCACCTGATGCTGGACCACGCCGTCCTTGTCGATCAGGAAGGACGCACGCAGCGCAACGCTCGCTTCGGGATGGGCAATGCCAAATTTGGCGGTGATCTCATGGCTGACGTCGGCGACCAGCGGAAACTGCACGGGACCGATACCGCCTTTCGCGACCGGGGTGTTGCGCCACGCATGGTGGCTGAACTGGGAGTCGATGGACACCCCGATGATCTGTACGCCGCGCTCCTTGAATGCCGCAACGCGGTGGTCGTGGGCGATGATTTCGGAGGGACAGACAAAGGTGAAGTCCAGCGGATAGAAAAACAGCACAACGTACTGGCCCCTGTAATCGGAGAGCTTGAAATCATCCTTTATCGAGCCATCTTCCATCACGGCGGCGGCGCTGAATTCAGGTGCGGGGCGCCCTACGAGTACACTCATTCTTGCTCCTTGCGGTTCGAAATATGATGGTGCTGAAACCTCGGCCTCAGCACCAGTGAGCGCAAGTTTAGGGGGCGTCATTTCATAGAGCAAGACAATTATTATTATATTCATCATTAGATTTGTTAATGAATGATCTGGCCCGGCGCTGGCCGCTGGTTCTCCGCGGTCGAGGTCGAGCCGATGGTTGGCCTGGCGCGGATGTTCGCTGAGTGGCCGCGCCCCTGGGCTGGCCGCGGCCCCTGCGCCGACCTCGGGAGTTGCCCGGTCCGTGTGGGCGCATGGCTCCGGATCGCTATCGCGCACGCCAGCGGCGCCTGGCAGGTGGCCTTTGGGCGAATCTCCGGCCGGCGGGCTAAACTGCAGGCCGGATTCTCATTTTTGATCATTTATGGCTGAAAACAAATCTTTCATCCGGCGTTTTTTCGGGGCGATCTGGAGCGTCGTTGAGGTTCTGCGCAAGGCGGTGGTGCTGTTGCTGCTGGTCCTGGTGATCGGCGGCGTCGTGCTGGCGGTGCGCGGCGGTCCACCGATCAAGGTTGAGAAAGGGATCGCGCTGGTCATCGTGCCCTGGGGCGATGTGGTGGACTACGCGGATGAGGACCCACGCACGGCGGTGGCCAGTTACCTGCTAGGAGACGAGCCGACCCAGACCATTCTGGCTGACCTTCTGGATGCGATTGACGCGGGAGCCGCAGATGACCGCATCAAGCTGCTGTTCCTGAAACTGGATACCGGTTTTCGCGCGGGCCAGGCCCAGCTGGAGGAGATCGCCGCGGCAGTCACCCGGTTTCGGGAAACGGGCAAGAAAGTGGTGGCCTATGCGCCGGACATGGGGCAGTCCGAGTATTTTCTGGCCGCCCATGCGGACGAGATCGTGATCGATCCGATGGGATTGGTGTTTCTGGCGGGATTTGAGAATTACCACCTGTACTTCCGCGAAGCGCTGGACAAGCTGGGTGTGCAGGTGAACGTTTTTCGGGTGGGCGAGTACAAATCGGCGGTCGAGCCCTTCATGCGCAACGATATGTCCGAATCCGCGCGGAGCGACGCCAGCGTCTGGCTGAACACGCTTTGGTCGGAATGGTCCCGGCAAGTCGCAACGGCGCGCCAAGTCGACCCCGAACTGCTGCAGGCCTACGTCGATGAATTCGCCGACCGGCTCGAAGCGCAGGGTGGCGATACCGGGCAGTTGGCCCTGAGTTCGGGCCTGGTTGACGACTTGTTGACCCTGGCCGCGCTGCGCAGGAAGGTGGGCGTTGAGGTCGGTATGGACAAGGCGCATGGCAGTTTCCGGCAAATCGATCACCGGCGCTATTTGCGGGCCCTGAACCAGGCAACGGTCGTCGGCTCGAAGCAAAAGCCGGGCAAGTCCATCGGCGTGGTCGTGGCGCAGGGTGAAATCGTGGACGGGCAGAGCGAACCTGGGGTGACCGGCGGAGACACCTTGGCGGATCTGGTGCGCGAGGCGCGCAATGACGACAATGTCGCGGCGCTGGTTTTGCGCGTGGACAGCCCCGGTGGCAGCGTCTATGCATCGGAGGTCATACGGCGTGCCCTGGCGAATTTCAAGGGGGCCGGCAAGCCCTTCGTGGTTTCCATGGCGAGCGTGGCCGCTTCGGGTGGATACTGGATCTCGATGGAGTCGGATCGCATCTTCGCGCATGCGACCACGATTACCGGATCGATCGGCGTGTTCGGCCTGATCCCGACCTTCGAGAAGAGCCTAGCCAAGCTGGGCGTACACAGCGATGGGGTGGGGACCACGACCTGGTCGGGATCCCTGAGCGCCAATCGCAGCCTGTCCGAAGATGCGCGACGCACGGTGCAGATGATCGTCGAGCGGGATTATCAGCGTTTCGTGGACCGTGTGGCAGCGGGCCGTTCGCTGGAACCCGCGGCGGTCGCGGAATTGGCGGGCGGTCGAATCTGGGCGGGATCCGACGCGCTGCGGGTCGGGCTGGTCGATGAACTGGGCGATCTGGATGCGGCCATTGCCGACGCGGCGCAGCGGGCCGGACTGGCGGAAGGTGATTATTCGATTTACCCCATCGAGCCGGCAGCGGATATCCGCCTTGAGCTGCTACGGCGCTTCTCCCAGGCGACCTGGTTCAGCCGAAGTCAGGCCGGCCAATGGCTCGGGGCCTTGTTGGTGGCCGCCAGGCGCGAAATCAACAAGTGGAACGACCCTCGAGGCAGCTATGCCAACTGCCTGTGCGAACCGCAGGCGCGTGTGTATCCCGGAGCGCGTTGATGCCGCGTTGCCGTGTGCGGGGCGTTGATCTGTTCTACGAGGAGCGCGGTCAGGGCCCCACGCTGGTTCTGCTGCATGGGCTGGGCAACAGCAGTCGCGATTGGGAGCAACAGTTCCCCGCTCTCGAGCCAAATTATCGCGTGATCGCGCCGGATTTTCGGGGCTTCGGGCGCAGCGAGCGACCGGCTGGCCCATACAGCGTGGCGGAATTCGCGGCCGATATCTCGGCGTTGCTCAACGCCTTGCGGGTCGAGCAGGCGCATTTGCTCGGATTTTCCATGGGTGGGGCGGTGGCCTTTCAACTGGCGGTGGATGAACCGTGGCGCTGGCTGACGCTGACGATCGTGAACAGCCAGCCGAGTTTTCGGGCCCAGGGCCTGCGGCGCAAACTGGAGTACTGGGTCCGTCACGTGGTGGTGCGCGTGTGGGGACTGGATCAGTTGGCGGCTGCGGTGGTGAGGCGCCTGTTTCCGGACCCTCACCAGGCCGAACTGCGCGCCAAGATGCAGGGCCGCTACGCGGACAACGATGCCGATGTCTATCTCAAGGTGATCAGTGCCCTGGTGCAATGGGACGTCCGTGATCGCCTGGCTGAGATTGGCTGTCCGGTGCTGATTCTGGCCGCCGAGCACGACTATTTTCCGCTGTCCGACACGCGCGCGTACCTGCCCTTGCTCGCCGACGCACGCTTGCAGGTCGTCGCCGACGCGCGCCATGGGTTGCCCATTGGCCGCCCGGAGCAGTTCAATCAGCTGGTTTTGGAGTTTCTCGATGCCGCGCGGGCCTGATCAAGCAGCATTTGCAGGTGCAGTGCACGGTTGCTGAAAATCCAGCGCGCGCCGCGATTGAGGGCGAAGAACAGAGCATTGCGGGACTCCGGAAAACCCACGCCAACCGGGCGTCCGGCGTGCCGGTGCAGCGCCATGGCGGCTGGCGGCAGCAGCGCGTAATGGCCGGTGAATCCTGCGCATTTCTGCTGCCCGGCATAGTCGCTCATGGTCCTGACATTGGCGCGGGCAATGGGAATCCGGCACTCGTGGGCCAGACCGCCCAGCCAGTCCAGTGTTTCGATATCCAGCGACATCACATGATAGTCACGGACCGGTTGCAGGGGTGCCAGAGCCTGCTGGACGGCCTGCAGGCCGGCCGCGGGGTCGGCGCGTGGTTCCGCCTTGAATTCAATCATCAGTTCCAGTTTTCCGGCATAGCGCCGGACCAGTTCCGCCAGGGTGGGAATGCGCGGAAAGCGGGCCTGCAGATCCGCGTGGCCCAGATCGGCCAGACGTTCATGGCAGCCGTACAGGCGGTGCAAGGTCGCGTCATGAAAGACCATGGGCACGCCGTCCCGGCTGAAGCGCACATCGCACTCGATGCCGCATACCCCGCTGTCGAGCAACGGATCGTAAGCCGCGAAGGTGTCCTCCAGGATTTCGCGATCATCGCGCTCGCCGCGGTGCGAATACACACGGGCTGTC
>JBFIIN010000208.1:0-6395 GCA_041601225.1 Oceanococcus sp. | reverse complement strand
TCATCCCGATTGGGATGACCCGGCGCGGTCAGCATCTCTACCGAGCCGGCCGGGAAATTCGTGATGACCAGCTTCACAGGATCGAGCACGCACATGGCGCGCGGGGCGTTCTCGTTCAGATCGTCGCGCACCGCATTTTCCAGAACGCCCATATCGATCACGCTGTCACTGCGCGACACGCCCAGTGTGGTCCAGAAATCGCGAATCGAGGCGGCGGTAAATCCGCGTCGTCGCAGGCCGCAGATCGTTGGCATGCGGGGGTCGTCCCAACCCGCGACATGCTGTTCTTCCACCAGTTGGCGCAATTTGCGCTTGCTGGTCACCGTGTAGTTCAAATTGCCGCGGGCGAATTCGTATTGCCGCGGTCTGGAGGGCACCGGCAGGTTCTCGATGAACCAGTCATAGAGCGGCCGGTGATCTTCGAACTCCAGCGTGCAGATGGAATGGGTGATGCCTTCGATGGCGTCCGATTGGCCATGCGTGAAATCGTAGGTGGGGTAGATACACCAGCGGTCACCGGTCTGGTGATGGCGGGCCTTGCGAATCCGGTAGATGATGGGGTCACGCAGATTGATATTGGGCGCCGCCATGTCGATCTTGGCGCGCAGGGCGCACGCGCCCTCGTCAAAATCACCGGCGCGCATGCGGGCAAACCGGGCGAGGTTTTCCTCCATGCTGCGGTCACGAAACGGGCTGTTGCGCCCGGCTTCGGTGAGTGTCCCCCGATATTCCCGCGCTTCGGTCGCTGACAGATCACAGACGTAAGCCAGGCCCTGCCGGATCAGGTGCAGGGCATAATCGTGCAGTTCGTCAAAGTAGTCCGAGGCATAGCGCACCGGGCCGTCCCAGGAATATCCCAGCCAGCGGATGTCGGCCTGGATGGCTTCAATGAACTCCTGGTTTTCCTTTTCCGGATTGGTGTCGTCGAAGCGCAGATGGCACTGACCATCGAATTCGCGCGCCAGCCCGAAATTCAGACAAATCGATTTGGCGTGGCCGATATGCAGATAGCCATTGGGCTCAGGCGGAAAGCGGGTGACGACCGGCGGAGTGACGCGGCGGCTTTCCAGATCGTCACGGATGATATTGCGCAGGAAGTTGTTCGCAAAAGTGGGGCGGTCGCTCATCAGGGCTGGCTCGATATCCTGCTGTGGCGGCGCGCCACAGCTTGCGGCGCGCAATTATAGAGGCTGGGGGCGACGGTGGGCGGATGGTGGCGGGTGCGGTGGCGGATCCCCGCTTCTTCGGCTGCAGGTATGAAATGGCCTGACATTGCCTCATCCTGCGCGGCGACTCTGTGCCAATACACATCAACCCGATCTCGGGAATTGCCCGGCATTGGACCGCTGATCTATTGCTGATGTTTTGCTGAGGACTTGCCTTGAGCGGAGCTGGATCATTGTGGCTGAGCGATCGCGCGCTCACCACCATTCCGCTATGGAGATCGAATCATGCCAGCACAGCGCATTCGCACATATTTCGCTGTCGTGCTGCTCGGGCCAGGCGCCGTATGGTCTGCTCTGCCCGTGCCCTGCGGCACGCAGCCCGCATCACTGCCGCCCAACTGCCCGAGCCACCCGTGTAGTTGGGACGAAGTGGTTCCGGGCGCCGGCGTGCCGGTCACGGTCTATCTGGCCCAGCCGCTCAATGTGGCGGTGGCGGCGCCAACCATCCTGGTTGGGCACGGCTTCGGCAGCTATCGCAAGGAGACGGATGACCCGCTGAACCCCTATCCCGTATTCGGGCACCAATATGGCGCGTTTTTCCCGCCCAGAGGCTACAACGTCGTGACCATGGACTTCCGTGGTCACGGCGATTTCCAGCACAGCTATGCCGAGGTCTTGAACCCGGAGGCGGAAATCCAGGATGTCAGGATGCTGCTGGATTGGCTTGGTGAGCAGAGCTGGGCCTTGTGCGACGCGCCGGGCGATCCGTTGGTCGGCGGCGCCGGGGGCTCGTATGGTGGCGGCTGGCAGATGCTGCTCCTTGGCGAGGAGTCGCCGCTGGACGCGATCGCTGCCGAGGTCACCTGGAGCGATCTGCTGCGCTCGCTGGCGCCCAATGACGTGATCAAGCACCGTTACCTCAATGTGCTCGCGGCGATCGGGAACGGCGACAAAGTCAATCTCCATCCGGACATCGAGGAGGCATTCCTGGCTGCCACCGCATCCAACAGCCTTGGCGGTATGCGAGATCTTCTGCGTGACCGCAGTCCGTCGGATCGGCCCGCGTGGGCGAGCGAAGTTCCCACCCTGCTGATCCAGGGAATGTCGGACATGTTGTTCACGCCGAAAGAGGGCATTGAGAACTTCAAGCGGATCCGCGGCCGCGGCGCTGCAGCGCGCCTGGTGACCCAGCTTTCCGATCACGGGCTGGAACAGCCGGTACCGTCGCATCTGGATTCCCAGGTCTGCGGCGATCGTTTCGATCACATGCTGGAGTGGTTCGATAATCACCTGGGCTCTCTCATGTTGCCGATCCAGCCGCTTCCCGATGTACACCTGGGGCTCGACTCCGGTTGCTGCTTCAGTCGCCTGGGTGATCTCACGGCCGAAGATTTGATCGATCAGGAGGGAGACATGACCGGCCTGGGCAGCCGGATCTGGAACGGGCTGTCCGATCGCGTGGTGGTTCACACGGCCAGCGAGCGGACGCTCGTGGCGGGCATCCCCGTGCTGCGCGGCGCCTTCGCGCCCGGATTCACCCAGGCCGGTCCGGCCCTGGAGCCGGTCGTCCATTTCTCGCTACATGTCGTCAGCGCGCTACTCGGCGAGCGGCACCTGGGCTATCAGGTGGTGCCGGTGCGCTTTTCTGATCTGTCCAATCCGGGCGCCTTCGCAGTCGAGCTTGGCCCGGTCGGAACCGAGCTGCTGCCGGGCGATCGGCTCGAACTCGCGATCGAACCCAGCGACCTAATGTTTGACTGGGTCGCCGGTGGCAATCCGAACCCCGGTGGCGTGTTGAGCGATTTGAGCCTGGCGCTGCATATCAACGCCCTGGAGGATCGGCCCCTGGTCTGTCGCGCACCTTTGCCCCGGCGGCGGGTGCTTGCCCAAGCGTGGGCGCCACGTCAGATCCGGCCGATCGAAACGAGATTGCAGGCGCAACTCGCCGAGGCGCGCGAAATTGTCCGGCAGGCCGAGAGGAATATAGAGCGCGATCTCGATCATTTCGTGCGTCTGCTGGCTGAGGCCCGCGATGCGGCGGAACAGGCGCTTGCTGAGCCCCTGCAGGATGCTGTGGCGACGGTTGCCGATTTACACGCGCAGGCGGTGTCCTTGCGCCGTGAGCTCGAGGCGGAGCTCGAACGCCGCCGCGCGGAGGTCGATGAGCGCCGCCGCGGGCTGGAGCGCGCACTGGATCAACTCGAAGACCAGGCTGGGTCGCAGGCAGCCGGGGCCGCTGAGGTCGTCCACCGGCGGTTGGCCTGGGTCGAACAGTGGCGCCGGGTCGTGAAGTCTGAGCTTGACCGGATTCAAAGCGAACTTCTCATTCTGGGCGTCGAACTGCCATTTCCGGCGCTGCAGACAGACTGAGATTCCGCAGCTTGCGGCGCTGTGGTATCCCGCTGGGGTTTGCCCGTGGCCTCAGCTTTTCGGTGCCGGCGGCGGGACTGAGCCCGAGCGCTGGCCCGCAGACTGGTGCGCCCGGCGGAGGTCCGACCTTTGGGGCGGGTAACGATCTGCGCAGACGCGCTGCGCGGCTTTGGGCTGACCTGCGTGCCCGGAAACTGCTGGGGGCGTTCCTTGCTAATCAATACGGAAATACTTGATGCTGAAAGACCGTGGGTCGATTGATCTTGACCTGCACTGGATTCATGTTTGCGATAGGCGAGATTTGGGCCCAGCCATGCACACCCGCTACACCCACAGCACCGACGGCGTGCGTATCGCCTATCAGGTCCACGGCCAGGGCGAGATCGATATCTTGCTGGTTCCCGGCATGGGTTCGCATATCGAGCTGCATTGGTGCGAACCGAACTACGCGGCATTCATGAAGCATCTTTGCCGCCTGGGGCGCTTGATCGTGTTCGACAAGCGCGGCACGGGTTGTTCGGACCGGATCGAAGGCATTCCGACCATGGAGCAGCGCATGCGCGACCTGCAGGCCGTGCTCGACGCGGCCGGCTCCGAGCGGGCGGTGATCCTGGGGATTTCCGAAGGGGCGGCGCTGGCCAGCCTGTACGCGGCGAGCCGGCCCAGCCGCGCTCTGGGCCTGATCCTGTGTTCCAGTTTCCCCACCGGCAAGGCCCAGGGCGACTATCTGGGCGCGGTGCGCCCGGACAAGCTGCCGCTGGCGCGGCGGATCTGGAGCCAGTGGGGCAGCGGTCGCGCCTATGAGATCTATGCGCCGGGCCTGCTGGGCAATATCGTGCACCGCTTCTTGCTGGGGATCGGCGAGCGGGCATCGGCCAGCTCGCAGACCATGGCCGCCTTGGTCGATGCGATGTTTGAAATCGATATCCGCCACATCCTGCCGCAGGTCCATGTCCCGGCACTGATGTTTCATCGCCGGGAGGAAATCGCGCCGGTGGAAAGCGCGCGGCAGATGGCGGAATTGATGCCGCATTGCGAATGGGTGGAGTTGGACGGCGACGAGCACGTGCCCTTCGCGGGCAGCGGCGCACCGACGGTTCGCGATCGCATCGGGGACTTTTTGCGCAGCCTGGGTGAACAGCAGGCGGACCGGGCGCTGGCCACCGTGATGTTCAGCGACATCGTCGATTCCACGCAGCAGGCTGCGGCCCTGGGCGACCGGGACTGGCTGGCGCTGCTGGATCGGCATGATGCGGCGGTGCGTGATTGCCTGGCCCGCCATCAGGGCCGCGAGCTGAAGAACCTGGGTGATGGCTTCTTCATGCTGTTCGACGGCCCGGTCGGCGCCATTCAATGCGCGGCGGACATCGTCCGGCGCACGCAGCAGCTCGGCCTGGCGGTCCGGGTTGGCATACACAGCGGCGAGCTGTCGCTATCCGCCGGCGAGGCGCGTGGGCTGGCGGTTCATGTGGGCGCGAGAATCTCCGCCAGCGCGCAGGGCGGCGAGATCCGGGTTTCCGATGCGGTCCGGGACCTGTCGGTGGGCTCCGGCCTGGAGTTCGAGCGGCTGGCGCCCGAGCGCTTCAAGGGTCTGGACGGCGAATGGCCGGTCTGTCGCGTGCAGCTGTGCAGCACCTCGCCCGATCCGGTGGCCAGCGTCCGGAGCTGGCCCGAACGCCTCGGCGCCTTCGATCGCCTGATGGTCTGGTTTGCCTGCGCGATGCCGTGGCTGATTCGCTGGACGATGCGCCGTACCCAGGGCCGGCGCAGCCAGCCCTGGCCGGCGGCTTGATACCCAAACAGGGCGGCGGGTGCGGGCCGCGCGGCCGCCCGCGGGTCGGCCGAGGCGATCCGGGGCCAACGCAGCTTGCGCCGCCAGCCCTCAATCGGCGAACAGGCAATCCTGCGTCGGTGTGATGCCGGGATAGGCGCCCGAGGCGACCTGCGGCTCGCTGCAGCCGTACTGGTCGGCCCGTTCGCTGGCGAAGGTGCCGACGCAGAAGTCGCGACTGTTGGGGATGCCATCGCTGTCGTCGTCGGCGGCGCCCAGGGCGCAGCCATTGCGGGCGACGCTGAGCGGCGGCGGGGTGCCGGGGCACAGATCCAGCCGGTTGACGATGCCATCGCCGTCCTGGTCGGCGTCGGCCTGGGGCGGCGTGAGCTCGCAGGCGAAGGGCGCGACGCCGTCCAGGGTCGGGCCTTCGGCCACCCGGTCGATGGCCGCGTCGCCGCCGTGTTCGGCGATGCCATGCAGCCAGCGCAGCATGCCCTGACCCTGGACCAGCAGCTGCGGCACGCAGACCTGGTGGGGCTCGAAGGGCGCCGGGGTGTTGATGAAATCGTGCGTGCCCTGGGTGTTGGCACCGAGATGGAAATTCAGGTTGGGCGTGTCCTTGAGCGTGCAGTAGGCGGCGCGCATGCGGTTGATCCAGTCCTTGGCCTCGAAGCCGGGCAGCGGTGCGGGTGGGGCCACCGGGCCGGGGTAGCCCTGCGTGGGCTCCTGCACCGTGTCGTGCTGGGCGCTGGTGTTGAGCAGCCGCTGGTAGGGGGTCTGGCCCAGGCGCGCGGCGTGGGCCGGGTGATTGACCTCGCTGATGCCGCAATCGGTCTCGTTGCAATAGGGCGGCAGGTAGGGGCGGGCGCCCCAGGCGAAGCCGAAGCTCTGCAACAGCAGGCGCAAATTGGTGCTGCCGTCGGGCATCAGGAAGGCGGCGTGCGGATGGCCGATGGTGTTCTCCCAGCGCAGCTCGTCCAGCGGGTAGTGCAGGTTGTACTGCACGCCGTAACCGCCGGCCGAGGTGCCGCTGAAGACCAGGCGGGGCTGGCTGGGCAGGTAACCCTGCTCGCTGCCTTCGACCC
>JBFIIN010000207.1:0-6410 GCA_041601225.1 Oceanococcus sp. | reverse complement strand
GCCGGCCCCGCTCGGATCATCCGCGACCCGAGCGAGATGGCACGAGTCCAGCCCGGCGATGTCCTCGTCGCCGACATGACCGACCCCGATTGGGAGCCCGTCATGAAGCGCTGCGCGGCCATTGTCACCAATCGTGGCGGACGCACCTGCCATGCGGCCATCATCGCCCGCGAACTGGGCATACCGGCGGTCGTCGGCTGCGGAGATGCTACCGAGCTGCTGCGCGATGGTGCCGAGGTCACGGTGTCCTGTGCGGAAGGCGACACCGGCTTTGTCTATTCCGGTTTGCTTGAATTTGAAGTCGACGAGGTGGCCCTCGACAACATGCCCCCGGTTCCGCTGAAAATCATGATGAACGTCGGCAACCCCGACCGGGCATTCGATTTTTCCAGCATCCCCAATCGCGGGGTTGGCTTGGCCCGCCTGGAATTCATCATCAACCGCATGATCGGCGTCCATCCGCAGGCTTTGCTCAACTTCGCCAAACAAGCGCCAGACCTCCAGGCGACAATTGCTCATCTGACGGCGCCTTATGCCGATCCGGTGGATTTTTATGTCAAACGGCTGGCCGAGGGGATTTCCACGATCGCCGCTGCTTTTGCGCCCGAACCGGTTATCGTGCGCTTGTCCGACTTCAAATCAAACGAGTATGCGAATCTTATCGGGGGGCGCCAGTACGAACCGCAGGAAGAGAATCCGATGCTGGGATTCCGCGGCGCGTCACGCTACGTCGACGCGAGTTTCAGACCCTGTTTTGATCTGGAATGTCAGGCGGTTCGATATGTGCGTGACGAGATGGGTCTGACCAATGTCCAGGTCATGATTCCTTTCGTACGCACCCTGGACGGCGCCGCACGGGTCATCGAGATCCTGCGGGAGAATGGCCTGGAACGGGGCAAAAACGAACTCAAGCTGATCATGATGTGCGAATTGCCCTCGAACGCCCTCCTGGCCGACCAGTTCCTGGAATATTTCGACGGCTTTTCCATCGGCTCCAACGACATGACCCAGCTCACCTTGGGTCTGGACCGCGATTCCGGCCTGGTTGCGCAGCTTTTTGATGAGCGCGACCCGGCCGTAAAAGCGCTGCTGCATATGGCCATTTCAGCCTGCCGCAAAGCCGGCAAATACATCGGCATCTGCGGACAAGGCCCCTCCGACCATCCGGATCTGGCCCGGTGGCTACTGGATGAGGGCATAGAAAGCGTATCGCTGAATCCCGATACGGTGCTCAGCACCTGGCTGTATCTGGCCGGAGAAAGCTCCGAGCACTAGCTCGGGTTCCGCGGCCAGGCATCCCAGGCCAGGAGCAGCCACGCGCCGAGCAACAGCATGCCACCCACTGGGGTGACAAACCCTAGGCCGCGCATCTCGCTGAACGCGATCCCGTACAAGCTCCCGGAGAACAGCAGCGTGCCGACGGTGAAGCCATAAAAAACGAGCGTTTGGCGCCGGTCCGGCGCCCGTTTGACCAGATAGCCCGGCAGGGCGAGCAAAGCCAGAGCGTGCAAAAACTGGTAGCGGCTCGCGGTGGCGATCAGTTCCAGGGCGTGTGGCGTGAGGCGCGTCTGCAGCGCATGCGCCGCAAACGCACCCATGAGTACGGCGGTCGCGGCGAGTACGGCCCCGACGAATGCAGACCACGGTAGGCCAGGAGGGCGCAAGCGCACTAGACTTTTGGCGGGAATTCGGCGAAGCGCATCCAGAACAGTTTGATGGATTCCACCAGATCGATGAATTCGTCGAGATCGACCGGCTTTGTGATATACGCATTCGCATGCAACTCGTAACAGGTCAGGACATCGCGCGGAGCGTTGGATGTCGACAACACCATCACCGGAATTCGCCGCAACTGCGCATCCTGTTTCAGCTCGGCCAGCACTTCACGGCCATCTTTGCGCGGCAGATTCAAATCCAGGAGCACGAAATCCGGCATCACCAGATCGGCGTACTCGCCCTCCTTGCGCAACATGGCCAATGCCTGCTCGCCATCACGAGCGACCTGCAGGTTGAAGGCCAAGCCACCCTCTTTGAAA
Source organism: Oceanococcus sp. (assembly GCA_041601225.1). Lineage (GTDB taxonomy): Bacteria > Pseudomonadota > Gammaproteobacteria > Nevskiales > Oceanococcaceae > JBFIIN01. Next base: position 4,374 of record JBFIIN010000207.1, on the reverse strand, counting down.
ATTTCCTCGGTCAAGCGTACGTCGGCCGTGTTGTCCTCGACCAGCAAAATTTCCGCAACGCGCGTACTCATTCAATTCTCCAGTTGGCGCGGCAATTCTAGACGTGACCCGGACCAATCTGAAACAGGGGGCACTGGCTGCCGCTGGCGCGGCGCTGGCTTTTGCGATCACTGGGGCCTTGATCAAGGAAGTGGCTACCGAGCTCAACAACCCGATGGTGGTGTTTCTGCGCAACTTGTTTGGCTTGTTGTTCCTGCTGCCCTGGCTAATTCGCGGCGGCGCGCGACGCCTGAGCACTCGCCGCTTGCCCCTGCATATGCTGCGGGTCTGCATCGGCCTGACCGCCATGTACTGCTTCTTTTATGCCCTGGCGAATCTGCCTTTGGCCAAGGCGGTACTGCTCAATTACGCCACGCCGCTCTACGTTCCGCTGATCGCCTGGCTCTGGCTGCGCGAGCAACCGCCGCCGGCACTCTGGCTCCTGGTCCTGGCCGGACTGCTCGGCGTCGGCCTGATCCTGAAACCCGAGACCAGCGGCGGCTTCAGTCCGGCGGCCCTGATCGGCGCCGCCGCCGGGGTGTTCGCCGCCACGGCATTCACGGCGATCCGGCGCCTGTCCAGTTCCGAACCGCCCATCCGGATCGTCTTTTACTTCACCGTAGGCGCGCTGCTGGTATCCGCCCTGCCACTGCCTTTGTTCTGGGAATACCCGAGCCTGCTTGGCTTGGGTCTGATGGCCCTGGTGGGCATATCCGCCACGATCGGGCAATTCTTGCTGACGCGCGCCTACTCCCTGGCGCCGGCGGCCCAGATCGCGCCCTTCAATTATCTGGTCGTAGTCTGGGCCAGTGCCCTGGGCTGGTTGCTGTGGCGAGAAACACCGGACCTTTGGAGCGCACTGGGAGCCTCGATTGTCATCGCCAGCAGTTTGCTGGTCCTGCAGCTGCGCCAAGCCGGCGCCAACTCCTAGAAATCGTAGGCTATGACCTTGACGGCCCGCCCGGCAACGTGCTCGCGCACATAGACATCGCGCTTGGGATGGGCCTGGTAGCGCTGCATCCCCTCGACCGAATCGAACTGCAGAATGATTCCGAAGGTGAAGCTGTCATCCACCAGATCGCGCGTGCTCGGAACTGCCCGCCCAAAATGCAAGGCGCGCACCTCGTCAATCTCCGCCAGCACTGCCGTCGCCTGAATGATGGATTCAACCCGCGTCTCTGGCAGCGCCGGATCCAGCCAGACGAGTACAACATGCGTAACGCCCCGTGCTGGAACCGCCGCGGCCCCATCAGGTCCGGTCCGGTCGCAGCCGCTCAGCAGCGTGGCCAAGCACAACAGACCCAGAATGGACACCTGGATCGCGGCTTTCGGGATGCGCAGTACTATCATGCCTGACTGTCCGGTAGCGGGAGCCACATACTAGCGCACGGGCGTGGATCAGCGACCCAGCAGCTTGCGTATATCGCGCCGCGCATGCTTGTCGGGGCGGTGTTGCGGCGGCCGCGGGGCGGACAGGCGCTCGGCGCGGCGCAGCACGGCCGCGGCAGCGCGACGTTCCCGACTGAGCGCCGATTCGGCATACAGGGTGCGCGCCAGCGCCGCCGGGCCGCGCTTCTCGCTGAGCTGGAGAATCTGCAGCTCGAAAATTTCCGCGGCCCTGCGCACGACCAGTTCATCTCCAACCCGCACCGCGCGCCCCGGCTTGCTGCGTACGCCGTTGCAGGCGATATGTCCGGCCTTTACGGCTTCAGTCGCCAGGCTGCGGGTCTTGAAAAACCGGGCCGCCCACAGCCATTTATCCAGGCGCACGCTCTCCGCCACCGGCCTCATCGCCGGACGGATGCCCTGCACCCGTGCGTCGTCAATGCTGACCGGCGGGCTTCGCGGAACCTGGCGGCGCGTTGGTCTTGGAATCCGCCGGCTTCTCGTCGGGCCCGCTGGCCCCGGCACTCGGCGTACCACCGCCATCGTCACTGTGGGTCCAGCTGTCCGGCGGGCCTGGCTCCTCCCCGGCCATGATCCGCTTCATCTGGCCAGCATCGATCGTCTCGTACTTCAGCAAGGCCTCGGCCATCGCATGCAGCTTGTCGACATTATCCTCGATCAGCTTCTCGGCTCGGGCGTAGCTCTTATCGATCAAACTCCGGATTTCGGCATCAATGGTCTCGGCCGTGCTGTCCGAAATGTTCTTGTGCTGCGTCACCGAACGACCCAGAAACACTTCGCCGTCGTCCTCCCCATAAGCCAGGGGTCCCAGCCTGTCGGACATCCCGAACTTGGTCACCATCTTGCGCGCGATGCCGGTCGCACGCTCGATGTCATTCGACGCACCCGTGGTCACCGCATCCTTGCCAAATATCATGGCCTCGGCAATGCGGCCGCCAAACAAGGAGTCCAGCTGCGACATCAAGCGTTGTTTCGTATAGCTGTGACGGTCTTCTTCCGGCAGAAACATCGTCACCCCCAGGGCCAGACCGCGCGGGATAATGCTGACCTTGTAAACCGGGTCGTGCTCACTGGACAACAGACCGACAATGGCATGCCCGGCTTCGTGATAGGCGGTGAGCTTCTTTTCGTCTTCGGACATCACCATGGATTTGCGCTCGGCGCCCATCATGATTTTGTCCTTGGCCCGCTCGAAGTCGTCCATGTCCACGGTGCGCTTGTCGCTACGCGCCGCGAACAAGGCGGCCTCATTGACCAGATTGGCCAGATCCGCGCCCGAGAAGCCCGGCGTCGCACGCGCCAGAATGTCGGCCTTGACGTCACTGGACAGCGGCACGGCGCGCATGTGCACTTTCAAAATCTGCTCACGACCACGCACGTCCGGCAAGGGCACGACAACCTGCCGATCAAAGCGTCCCGGCCGCAGTAGCGCCGGATCCAGCACGTCAGGCCGATTGGTCGCGGCCATCACGATCACGCCTTCATTGCCTTCAAAACCGTCCATTTCGACCAGCAACTGATTCAGGGTCTGCTCGCGCTCGTCATGCCCGCCACCCAATCCAGCACCGCGGTGCCGGCCGACCGCGTCAATTTCATCGATAAAGATGATGCAGGGCGCGTGCTTCTTGGCTTGCTCGAACATGTCGCGCACCCGCGATGCACCCACACCCACGAACATTTCCACGAAATCCGAACCGGAAATCGTGAAGAACGGCACGCCGGCCTCGCCCGCGATCGCCTTGGCCAGCAGAGTCTTGCCCGTACCCGGCGAACCCACCATCAATACGCCGCGCGGGATCTTGCCGCCCAGACGCTGGAATTTGGCCGGGTCCTTCAGGAAATCGACCAGCTCCGACACCTCCTGCTTGGCCTCCTCCACGCCCGCCACGTCGGCGAAAGTGACCTTGACCTGGTCGGCGCTGAGCATCCGCGCGCGACTCTTGCCGAAGGACATGGCGCCGCGGCCGCCACCGGCCCCTTGCATCTGGCGCATGAAATAGATCCAGACGGCGATCAGCAACAGAATCGGGAAGGACGAGATCAGGATTTGCAGCAGCAGCGGCTGACCCTTGGGCGGCTCGCCGACCACCCGGACATTGTTGTCGAGCAAGGTCCCAATCATGGCCTGATTGTCCGTCTCCGGGCTGTAGGTCACGAATTTTGTGCTGCCCATTGTTTCGCCATGAATGCGATTGCCTTCGATAGCGACCAGGCGCACGTTGCCGGCCTTCACCTGGCTCAAAAACTCCGAATACGCCAGCGAGTCCGGGGTCCGGCCGGTGGGCGAAAAACTGCTGAAGACGCTCATCAGCACGACGGCGATGACGATCCACAACAACAGATTTTTAGCCAAGTCGTTCACATTTTCTCCTGAACAGCCGCCCCAGGGCGGCATTACGGCAATAGTGCATTCTGATCCTATCGCAGACCCTGCGCCAGCAGATAGGTTTCGCGGCTTTCCGACCGCGAGGCCGCGGGTTTGCGTACCGACAGATTGCAAAAGGCCAGACGCAGACTGTCGCGATACGCTTCAAAGCCTTCGCCCTGAAAAATTTTCACCAAAAACCGACCATCGGGCGCCAAAAATTGGAGTGCAAAATCGCGCGCCAGTTCCGCCAGTTCTATGGCCCGCCACTGGTCAGCGCTCACCACACCACTCAAATTGGGGGCCATATCGGAAAGTACAAGGTCTACTTGCCGTTCTCCCAGTCTATCGGCGAGTTGCGCAAGAACTTGCGGGTCAAGGAAATCGCCGTGGATGATCTGCGCACCCGGCAAAGGCTCCATTTCAAGGATATCCACGCCGATCAGCAGACCCGAGCCACCAATCTTGCGTTGCGCATACTGCATCCAGCCGCCGGGCGCGGCACCCAGATCGATGACGCACATGCCGGCGCGCAACAGCTGATCGCGTTGATCGATCTGTTC